>JAODMX010000471.1 GCA_025464735.1 Frondihabitans sp.
CCGAAGGCTCAGCGCCATCGTCATCGGGTTTGGTGCCACCGCCCGCGGGGCCGTCACTGCCCTGAACGCCCATGGCATCCACGATGTCCGCGTGCTCACCAACCGCAATATCGCCGCGGTCGGCTCACCGATCCCATCCGTGGACATCTTCCAGTTCGAGCACAACGTCGAGGCACCATTCGAGAGCACGGTCAACGCGGTGGAGGGACCCCTGCGACTCGCCCCGTTCCTGGCCGAGAACGACATCGTCGTGAACTGCACCCTTCAGGATCCGAACGCTCCGCTCACCTACCTGCGCGAAGAGGATCTCGGCGCCTTCCGCCCGGGCAGCCTCATCGTCGATGTGTCGATCGACGAGGGAATGGGCTTCAGCTGGGCGAGAGCGACGTCGTTCGCCGATCCGATGTTCACCGTGGGCGACTCGACCAACTACTACGCGGTCGACCACAGCCCGTCTCTGCTGTGGAACTCGACGACCTGGGAGATCAGCGAAGCGCTGATCCCGTTCTTGCGCACCGTGATGGAGGGGCCGTCGGCGTGGGCCGGATCCGAGACGATTCAGCGGGCCATCGAGATCGAAGCCGGCCGTATCCGTAACGAGGCGATCCTCACCTTCCAGGGCCGTTCGCCCGAGTATCCGTATCTGCCGACATCCTGAGGACGCCCCGCGAGCGCTACCACCGCCGGCGCACGGTGCCCTTCGGGCCGGCGACCAGGCTCGCCGCCGGAACGTCGTCCGCCACGACCGTCCCCGCGGCGACAACGGCGTCGCGACCGATGCTGACGCCCGGCAGGATCGTTGCGCCGGCCCCGATCCAGACGTTCTCAGCCACGTCGATGGGCGCGCCGGTGAGAAATTGACGCCGCTCTTCAGGATCCACCGGGTGCCCCATCGTGATGAACGTCACTTTCGGACCAACCATGACACCCTCGCCCAGACGAATGCCGGCGAAGTCGAGGAACGTGCATCCCTGATTGATGAAGACGCGCTCGGCGAGCTCCAAGCGCAGGCCGTGATCCGTGTAGAACGGAGGGTAGATCGTCACTCTTGCTGGAAGTGCGCGGCCCAGGATCTGCTCGAGCAGCGCCGCCCTGCCCGCCTCGTCGTCGAACGGGAGGACGTTGAGGCGGGAGGTCAGCTCCGTCGCCCGCAGCACCCGCTCACTCATCGCCCTGAACTCGGGCCCGAGGACGCGCTCGCCCCTGGCTAGGAGGTCCGGGTCGTGGATCGGGATGAAGCGGTCGTTCGTCATGCGACGATTCTCGCGCGAATTGCCGGGCTGCGAGAGACCGTCGGCACGACTGTCGGAGGGTGTCGATACGATCGCCGTGATATCGAGAGGATGAGGAAATCGATGACCAACCCAACCCTGCGGTCAGCGGCGGTGGAGCCCTTCGTTCTCCGAGTTGACGACGACGTTCTCGACGATCTCCACGCCCGTCTCGACCGAGCGCGGCACCTGCCGGCCTCGCCGGGCCGCCCCTGGTCGGCACTGGATCAAGGCCACCTACGTGAGCTGAGTCGCGCGTGGCGCGTATACGACTGGCGAAGTCGCGAGGCGTGGCTCGCTGGGCATCCGCAAGTCCTTGTCGACCTCGGTGACGTCATCATCCACGCAGCTCATCAGCGATCATCCAACGACGACGCACCGGCGCTGCTTGTCATGCACGGCTGGCCGCACACGTTCGCGATGCAGCTCGATTTCGCCGATCAGCTGCCCGACTTCCACGTGGTCGTCGCAAGCCTGCCCGGATTCGCGTTCTCGTCACCGTTCCGGTCGGGCGAGTACACGGAGGCGCACCTGGCACGAACCATGCACGGGCTCGTGTCCGCGCTCGGATACGAGCGATACCTGACGTATGGCGAAGACGTCACGGCGAACGTCAACGATCTCATCGCTGCGAGCTACCCCGACGCGGTCCAAGGAATCATCGTCACCCACGCCCATTTCCCCAGCGCCGAAGAACGGAAGCACCTGGACGACCCGGCCCTCGCCGCCTTCTTTGCGCGGCTGGAGGCCGGACGCTACGACGCCAGCGGTTACGATCACATCCAGAGCACGCGCCCCGACACGATCGCGGCAGCGCTCAACGACTCGCCCGTCGGGCTCCTCGCCTGGATCACCGAGAAGTTCGCCGAGTGGAGCGACACCCCGCACGACGAGCCGCTCCACCTTGAGGATCGAATCACACGCGACCAGATCCTCACGGACGCGACCATCTACTGGGTCACGCAGTCGATCGCCTCCTCGTTCCGGCCCTACTTCGAGGAGGCCCGCGACCCGGACGTCATCCCAGAGGTCCTGGTCCCTGCCGCTGTTCACATCCAAAAGCACGAACACGACTACCCCGAATCGGCAGCACGCTCCTTCTACAAAGACCTCCGCGTCTTCGATCGGCTTCCCGAGGGCGGCCACTTCGCGGTCGCCGAAGTGCCCGACGCCATGGCAGAGCGCGTGCGTGACTTCGCCCGCAGCCTGAGCCTCCTCTGAATCACCGCGAAGGTCAGCAGCAACTTCAACGACGAATCCATTTGTCACGGAGGTAAAAATCCACGAGAATCGAACAATGGCCACTCCCCTGCGCTCGACTCCGCAGAACCTTGACGCGACGTCCAAAGCGATCATCGAACAGTTGCAGGCTGACGGACGGCGTTCGTACACCGACATTGCAAAGGTCGTCGGGCTGAGCGAGGCTGCCGTTCGACAGAGGGTGCAGCGGCTCACGGAGGCCGGGGTGATGCAGATCGTTGCGGTCACGGATCCTTTGCAACTCGGCTTCTACCGTCAGGCGATGATCGGGGTCCGCGCGACCGGCGACACGCGTGTCGTCGCCGACGCGCTATCCGCCCTCGACGCCGTCGACTATGTCGTGCTGACCGCAGGCTCCTTCGACCTGCTCGTCGAAGTGGTCTGCGAGAGTGACGACGACCTCCTGACCCTCCTCAACGAGAAGATCCGCACGCTCGACGGGGTGCTCTCCACCGAGACCTTCGTCTACCTGAAGCTCCACAAGCAGCTCTACAACTGGGGCACGCGCTGACGGGAATCCGCGTGTCGGCCGAACTCAGCTACCGGGCGCACGCTGGAATCGACTGACGGTCACGGCGACGGTTGTCGGCTGCACATCGGGGAGAGACTCGGCGAGCGCTTCGATCTCGGCCCGTTCGTGGTGGAACGCGTTGGGCCCCATCATGATCGACGAGACCACGTCGTCGCGGGCGAGGTCGACGAGGTAGTCGAGCTCCGTCCGGCTGGTCAGCACGAGGGGTGCCAGCGCGGCGTCGAGGCGGTCTTCCTTCTCCGTGCCGATCGCGAGCAGCGAAAAGGTGTCGCGCAGTTCGCCGAGGTGCTCGGGGCGCGGTGTCACGACGACGAGGGATCCGCTAGGAGCGAGGATCCGGGCGATCTCCGCCGCCGATCGAGGCCCGAAGACGCTGAGGACGAGGTCGATGCTGCCGGCGCGCAGCGGCAGCGGAGCGCGCACGTCGGCCGTGACCGAAGCCAATCGGAGATGGGCTTTCGCTGCCACCCGGGCGGCGTTCTTCGACACGTCCAGGGTGACTCCCTCGAGGCCTGGCGCGGCGTCCAGTTGTCGAGCGACGTAGTACCCGGTGCCG
>JAODMX010000504.1 GCA_025464735.1 Frondihabitans sp.
ATCTGCATGATGTGCTCGCGGATCGCGGGCGTGCCCTGGCCCGATCCGTACTGCAGGGCCATCGCGCCGTTGTCACGCATGACCTTCTCGATCGAACCCATCACCATTTCGTGCGGGAGGGCCGACACGAACGGCATCCCGCCGGCCAGCGACACGACCTCGGGGCGCGAGGCGACGGCGAACAGGGCTCGCACCTCGGAGGCGCTGAGGCCTGCCGTGCGGTCTGCGTAGCTGTCGTACCACGGATCGAGATTGGTGCCTTGGTTGGTCATGGGTCGAGCCCTGTCTGTAGGGGGATTTCGGTTAACGATAGGGGATGGGTCGTTTTTAACAGCGAAAGCCCGCCCAGCGAGGGTGCTGGGCGGGCTTTCTGTGGCTGTGGTTACGCCAGGAAGTCCGCCAGGTCGGCTTCGAGGGCCGGCTTGGGCTTAGCGCCGATGACGGTCTTGACGACCTCACCACCGCGGTAGACCTTCATCGCGGGGATGGAGGTGATCTGGTACTTCATCGCAGTCTGGGGGTTGTCGTCGACGTTGAGCTTGACGATCTTGATCTTGTCGCTGTGTTCGGACGCGATCTGGTCGAGGATCGGCGAGACGGCGCGACAGGGGCCACACCACTCGGCCCAGAAGTCGACCAGGATCGTTTCGTCGGAGTTGAGGACGTCTGCCTCGAAGGTGGCGTCGGTGACGGCGGTTGCGGTGCTCATTGTTGTTCCCCTTTCGTGGAGAGTCTAAAGCGGTGGAGGGTCTGCAGTGCGGCTCAGCGGGCCGAGGCGACAGCGGCCTAGGCGGGCTCGCTGACAGCCGCGGCCTGATCGAGGAGCGCCTTGTCGAGCCCCGAGAGGTAGTGTTCGGCATCGAGGGCCGCGACTGTGCCCGACCCGGCAGCCGTGATGGCCTGACGGTAGGTCACGTCGATGACGTCGCCCGCGGCGAAGACCCCCGGAATGTTGGTCTTCGAGGAGCGGCCTTGGACGGCGACGGTGCCGTCGGAGGTCAGGTCGAGCTGACCGTGGACGAGGTGCACGCGAGGGTCGTTGCCAATCGCGATGAACAGGCCCTCGAGGTCGAGGTGCGATTCGGTGCCGTCGACCGTGTCGGTCAGCGTGACACCGGCGGCCTTCTCGTCGCCCGTGATGCCGGAGACCGTTTTGTTCCAGAGGAACTCGATCTTCTCGTTGTCGAAGGCGCGGTCTTGCATGATCTTCGAGGCTCGGAGGCTGTCACCGCGGTGGATGACGTAGACCTTCGTCGCGAAGCGCGTGAGGAATGTCGCCTCTTCCATTGCGGAGTCGCCGCCGCCGACGACCGCGATTTCCTTCTGCTTGAAGAAGAAACCGTCGCAGGTCGCGCACCAGCTGACGCCGCGGCCCGAGAGGCGCTCTTCGTCGTCGAGGCCGAGTTTGCGGTAGGCCGAGCCAGTCGCGTAGATGACGGTGAGGGACTCCTCGACCGCCCCGGATCCGAGGGTCACCTTCTTGACATCGCCCGCGAGCTCGACACTCACCACGTCGTCGAGCAGCACTTCTGCGCCGAATTTCTCGGCTTGCTCCTGCATCTTGAACATGAGCTCGGGGCCCTGGAGACCTTCGGGGAAGCCCGGGAAATTTTCGATCTCGGTGGTCTTCATCAGTTCACCGCCGGCTTCAACGGAGCTGGCGACCACGAGGGGACGGAGCCCGGCACGAGCGGCATAGATCGCAGCGGTGTAACCGGCTGGGCCGGAACCGATGATGATGACCTGGCGCATGTGGGCCCTTTCTGGAGACGAAACGGAGGCGAAGCGGAGAAGAACAGCGGTGCGACGCCCGGAGTTCTCTCCGAGCATCTGTGCTGTGAAACACATCCTAACTTCCGGATATTCCAGGAGAGCTGGCTGTTCCCAGGCTGCACCCGGAATCGGCGCGCAACCCGAAGGGATGCTGTGTCAGCGCCTCCGCAGCCGGCGAAAGACGGGCTGCGTCATGGCCGACAGCTCGGGGATCCGGGCGGCGGTGAGAAGGACGAAGTAGACGGCGGCCATGACCAGGCCCGCGATGATTACGGTCAAGATGGCAGGGATCCTGCCCGAAAGTCCGTAGCCTCCCGCGTGGTAACCGCCCAGTCCGGATACGACGAGGAAACCGACGAGACCAGCCACGAGCGAGAAGACGATGTATTGGACGTGCCGGCGGGTGACCCAGCGGCCGTCGATCCCGCCGATGCGCCGATGGACGAGGACGAGGGCGACGACCGTCTGCGCGCTTCCCGCCACGGACGTGACGACTGCCACGGCCACGGCGATGTGCTGCGGTGCCACCAGGACAGAGCAGGCGAGCGCACCGAGCACGAAGATGCCCGACTGGACGATCTGCATGAAGAAGACGGTCCGCTGCTCGTGGAAGGCGAAGAAGACGCGCTGCAGGACGAACAGCATGCTGAAGAGGATCAGTCCCGGCAGATACGCCAGGATCACGTGGGCCATGGATGCGATGTTCGTGAACTCCGCCTCGTAAAACCGGGCGAAGGGGAACGCGACGACGGCCAGGGCGACCGTGGCGAAAACGACGAAGAGTCCGATCGTACGGAGCGAGTCGGAGAGGTTGTTCCGGACGGCGCGCAGGTCTCCCCTCTCGGCGTCCGCGGTCATGCTTGTGAAGTAGGCGGTGGCGATCGAGACCGTAACGATTCCGTGCGGCAGCATGAAGATCAGCCACGCGTTCGAGAGAACCGCGTTCGACGCACCGACGCCGAGCGTTGCGACGTTGCTCTGGACGATTCCGGCCAGCTGGGTGACCAGGATGAGGGCGAACATCCAGCCGGCCGCCTTGCCGGTCGCACCCAGGCCGACGCCGCGCCAGCGGAAGTCGAGGCGGAAGGTGAGCCCGGCCCTCCGCCAGAAGAGGAGGAGGAACCCGGCCTGCGCGGCGACGCCCAGTGTCGCGGTCCCTGCGAGCACGATGATGCGGCCGGTGGTCCAGTCCGAGACCAGGCTGTTGTGGCCCGCACCGCCGAACAGAACGATGAAGACGACAAGCCCGAGAATCGAGACGACGTTGTTGAGCACGGGAGCCCAGGTGAACGGCCCGAAGATCTGGCGCGCATTCAGCACCTCGCTCAGGAGCGAGTAGATGGCGTAGAAGAAGATCTGGGGGAGGCACCAGTAAGCGAAGGCCGTAGCGAGGGCCAGGGCTTCCGGCGAGAAACCGGAGCCGTCCTTCGCGCTCGAGTGGGCGTAGAGGGAGACGAGGAACGGCGCCGCTAGGGTGCCGATCAGGGTGACGACGGCGAAGATGACCGTACCCAGCGTCACGATCTTGTTGATGTAGCGCTGGCCGCCGTCAGAGTGCGCTGCCGCACGCACGATCTGCGGCACTAGGACCGCGCTGAGCAGGCCGCCGGCGACAAGGGCGTAGATGTTGTTGGGAAGCTGGTTGGAGACGCTGAACGCGTCGGCGGCGCGGCTTCCGGCCTGACCGATCGCGGCCGCCAGGACGGCCGTCTTGGCGAAGCCGAGCACGCGCGACACGACGGTGCCGCCGGCGAGGAGGGCGCTGGCGCGGCCCAGGCTTCGCTGTGCCGCGGCCGGAGGGGCGCCCGGGATGATGATGACACCGGTCTCGGGATCCGTGTTTTCGAAGCCCGTGGGGTCGGTGACGGTCACGAGTCGCCTCCCTTCTCGGATCCTGGGCTCACCCCGAAGGTCTCTCCTGAGGTTCGCTTGGTCGCCTTCGCCCGCTGTCGTCGCCGAACGCTGCGGTAGATCCCACCCCCGAAGAGGAGGACCACTGCGACCGCGAAGACGAGCGTGATTGCAGTCTCCCACCCGGCCTGCACGTTGATCGCGACCTGCGAGGGTGTCGAGAGTGCGACTCCCTGACTGCTCGACAGGGTCAGGGTGATCATGACGCTGCCGTTGGCCACCGACTGCACGGGGACCGTCACCCGCTGCTGCGAGTTGGGTTGGACCGTGACCGGGAGGTCGTTCTTCTCGATATTGAGGTAGTAGTTGGACGGAACGACCCGGAGATAGACGATCGCGACGGACGGCGTGTTGTTCTGAATGTAGATCGGGAGCGACGATCGGTCACCCAGGACGTTGATGGAACTGCCCTCGACCACCTTGATCGAGGAGGTCGTCTTCGTGTTCGCGGTGGTCACCTTCGAGATCTCCGACGTGAGACCGCTGGGGTTATCGCTCCACGCCGTCGAGGAGAGCGCCAGCATCTTGAGTCGCTCCTTCGCAGTGACGAGCCCGGGTTGCTTTAGGGCAGTCGCGAAGAGCTGGAGGTCGGCATCGGACTTCACGAGGGGTCCGAGAGCGTCGACGCGGGGGTCGGAGGCCTTCTTCGAGACGAGAGACGCGGTCGTCGCGGTGCTAGCGACGACGTCGTGCAGCGGCACCTGCCGGAGCCAGGAGAGTTTGCTGAGTGCCGTCAGCGTCTGGTCGAGGCGGGAACCCGTGGTCGCCCAACCTCGCCCGACGGTGGTGAAGAGCGTTCGCGCGTCGCTCGGGCGCTCGTGGGTGAGGGTGGCCAGTTCGGCGGAGAGCTGCGCCATCTCGGCCTTCCAGTCGTCCTGGGTCCCGGCCGCCGCCGCGTCCCGGATGAGGTCGGAGAGGGTGTCGTCTGAAACCAGTGCCGCCTCGTTTCCGATCTTCGTCTCGGCATCCTCGGTGGTGTCGGAGGAGACCTTGACGTTGTCACTGGAGAGGATCGTGGTCTTGACTCCGCTCGATGCCAGCGAGGGAAGGTCGCCGCTCGACACCGTGCCCTCGAGAGGCCAAGCCATTCCCTGCGCGGTATATGGGAACGCCAGCAGTGACGCCGTGGTCGGAATCGACGAGGTCGGGGGGATCCCGCTCGGGGTCGCGGTCGGTGTTTTGGTGCGCGTCGGATCGGCTGTGGGAGTGTCGGTTGTCTGCCCGCTCCCGTCATTGGCGACATAGGAGTCGGGCTGAGCCTTCGCCTGCGCGGCGATCTGCGCCGAGAAGTCGATCGGCTGCGGCAACGTGACTGAGCCCGCCTGGCGGACAGCAGATATGTCGGAATCCGCATATTGCAGGGCGAAGGACTCGTTGGGGGCGGTCTCCAGTCGCGTGAGCCAGACGATGGCCGAGGGCGGGGCGACGTTGCCCAGGATCCTGATGGAGGCCAGGATCATCGGGTCGATACCCAGCGCCACGTCTTTGCCGCGCACCGCCGCAAGCTCTTGCGTAAGGATCCCGTTGGGCGAGGTGTAGGCGGCGAGGGCGTCGCTGGAGATGAGGCCGCTCGTCGACTCGGGCACCGTGATCGGAACCGCGATCCCCATCTTCGTAGGCTGGAAGCTGTCGTTCGGGTAGTAGACGACGCTCGAGTGGGTCTCGCCGACCGGGGTTCCGTCGACAGTGAAACGTGCGCCGAAGGCCTTGGCGCCCCAGTCACTGCCGCTGAGGGCGAGCGTGCCGGCCGGGATCGTGACGCTTATGGGGGTGGCTGTTCCGCCGGCGTTGATGGCCGGGATGTCGGCGCTGGTCATGAAGGATCCGAGCACGTCGCTGGTGTCGCTGTCGGCGCGCGCGAACCACGCCTCGAGGCTTGCCCTGGTCAAGAACGAAGCGCGGTCGAGGTAGAGCTGGACGACGCCGGGATCGATCGCCTGATCGGTTCCGTTGTGAACGGTGACCGTGACCTGGAGGTTGCCTCCCATCGACACGACGCCGTTGTTGGAGGGCGCCAGCGACACCGTAACCGCATCATCCGGTGTCGTCGTGGGACTCGCGGTTGCCGCTGTCGTGGGTGTCGCCGTGACCGCGAAGGCAGCGCCGGGCAGACCGACGGCGAGAGCGACGGCGGCCAGGGCTGAGACAGCGAACGCGGGAAGAATTCTCATAAGGAAAGGTGGCCCTCGACAAGAAGCGCAGGCCTCGGGGCATAGCGAGTCTAGGGAATGTCGCCCGAGAACTCCGGGCACGCGGCCTGTGGTTAGCTAATGCGTCATGGATCACGTCGCTTCAGCCCTCGCGCGGCTCGGCGAACTCGCGGCCACCTCGCGGGTCGCTCGCCTCGCGCGAGCATTTCAGGATGCGGGTCACGAGCTCGCCCTCGTCGGAGGCCCCGTTCGCGACGCGTTCCTCGATCGCAGGGTCAATGACCTCGACTTCACGACCTCCGCTTCCCCTGACGAGATCCTCGCCCTGGTCTCCCCTCTGGCCGAGGCGCACTGGGATGTCGGCCGTGCTTTCGGCACCATCGCCGCGCGCGTCGAGGGCGAGACCGTCGAGATCACGACCTACCGCAGCGACGTGTACGACGGTGAGACGCGGAAGCCCGAGGTGGCGTTCGGCGACACCCTCGAGGGCGACCTGGTGCGTCGCGACTTCACCGTCAACGCCATGGCTCTGCGACTGCCCGAGCTTGTGCTCGTCGATCCGTCCGGCGGCGTCGAAGACCTCCTGGAACGGCGGTTGGCCACTCCGGGTGCCGCGGTCGACTCTTTCCGCGACGATCCGCTCCGCATGATGCGGGCCGCAAGGTTCACGTCGCAGCTCGGGTTCGAGGTGTCGGACGAGGTGCGACAGGCGATGGCGGAGCGCGCGGCGACACTCTCGATCGTCTCGATCGAGCGAGTGAACGACGAGTTCTCCAAGCTGCTCTCGACAGACGACCCGGTGCCCGGGCTTCGACTCCTGGTCGACACGGGGATCGCAGAGCTCGTGCTGCCCGAGCTGCCTGCGATGATCCTGGAGAAGGACGAGCACCACCACCACAAGGATGTCTACGAGCACAGCCTCACCGTGCTCAGCCAGGCGATCGGATACGAGAAGGAGCGTCAGCCGGGGACCGCGCCAGATCTCATCCTGCGAATCGCCGCTCTTCTGCACGACATCGGCAAGCCGGCGACCCGTCGGTTGGAGCCCGGTGGCGTGGTCACGTTCCACCACCACGACATCGTCGGCGCGAAGCTCGCGAAGAAGCGGCTCAAGGCTCTGCGCTTCGACAACGACACCGTTGCCGCTGTGTCGCGACTGATCGAGTTGCACCTGAGGTTCTTCGGCTACACCGAAGGTGGCTGGACGGACTCGGCGGTGCGTCGGTACGTGCGCGACGCGGGCGACCAGCTCGAGCGCCTTCATATGCTCACCCGCGCCGATGTCACGACCCGCAATCGTCGGAAGGCCGACCGGCTCGGATTCGCCTACGACGACCTCGAAGAGCGCATCGCCGAGCTCAGGGAGCGGGAGGAGCTCGACTCGCTCCGTCCGGATCTCGACGGGGTGCAGATTCAGCAGATCCTGGGTATCAAGCCGTCCCGGGAGGTGGGCGAGGCTTACCGCTTCCTACTCGAACTGCGCACCGAAGAGGGCCCCCTGGGTGAAGAGCAAGCTACCCGTCGCCTTCGAGAGTGGTGGTCTGCCCGCTGAGCGGGTACCCTAGGAAGGTTGCTTGGGCGTAGCCCTTGCACGATGCCACTACCCTCCTGTCGCAGACCGTCTGCGACCGTTAAGTCCGAAGGAGGTGGGTTAGACATGCATCAGTACGAATTGATGGTGATCCTTGACCCCGAGATCGATGAGCGCACTGTCGCTCCGAGCTTGGACAAGTTCCTCAACGTCATCCGCAACGATGGCGGCACCGTCGACAACGTCGACATCTGGGGCCGTCGTCGCCTCGCCTACGAGATCGCGAAGAAGACCGAGGGCATCTACGCCGTCGTCAACCTGACCGCGAACCCGTCCGCGACCGTCGAGCTCGACCGCCAGCTGGGTCTCTCCGAGGCCGTTCTGCGCACCAAGGTGCTCCGCGCCGAAGAGGGCATCGAGATGGTCGCCAAGGCCAAGAAGCTCGCCGACGAGAAGGCTGCCCGCAAGGCTGCCGCTCCCGCCAAGGCTCCCGCTGCTTCGGCTGCTGCTGCCGCTCCGGCTGCTGCTGTCGCCGCTGCTCCGGCCGCGCCTGCCGCCGCTGCGCCTGCCGCGCCCGCTCCCGCCACCACGAGCGTCGAGTAGCCCCGTGGCCGGCGAAACCGTCATCACCGTCGTGGGCAACCTGACCAGCGACCCCGAGCTGCGCTACACGCAGAACGGGCTCGCGGTCGCGAACTTCACGATCGCGTCGACTCCCCGCACGTTCGACCGCGCGTCGAACGAGTGGAAAGACGGCGAGGCGCTCTTCCTGCGTGCCAGTGTGTGGCGCGAGTTCGCCGAGCACGTCGCCGCCTCGCTGACGAAGGGCTCCCGCGTTATGGCGCAGGGTCGCCTGAAGCAGCGCTCGTACGAGACCAAAGAGGGCGAAAAGCGCACCTCGATGGAGCTCGAGATCGACGAGATCGGCCCCTCGCTCCGCTACGCCACCGCCCAAGTGACCCGTGCCTCGTCGTCTCGCGACGGCGCTGCCGGATCCTTCGGCGGCGGCAACCGTGGCGGTGCGCCCGTCGGTGCCGGTAACGGCTCTGGCGGCAACGGTGGCGGTCAGGCCGAGGAGCCCTGGGGTCAGCCCGCGGCAGCCCCGCAAGGCGGAAACGCTGCGTCGGGCGACGTCTGGAACACCCCCGGTGGCGGCGGCACCTACAACGACGAGACCCCCTTCTAAAGGTTCCGTCCCCTCTTCACTTCTTTTACCGAAAGCAGAAAACAATGGCTGGAAAGAGCAGCGGCGACCGCCGCAAGCCCCTCCGCGGAAAGGGCGGCAAGAACGCCGCTCCCGCGAAGGCGATCCGCGTCGGTGTCATCGACTACAAAGACGTCGCGACCCTTCGCAAGTTCATCTCGGAGCGTGGAAAGATTCGCGCCCGCCGCATCACCGGCGTCTCCGTTCAGGAGCAGCGTCTCATTGCCCGTGCCGTGAAGAACGCCCGCGAGATGGCGCTCCTCCCCTACGCCGGCTCCGGCCGCTGATCCGTTAGGGAGTAGCGAATGTCCAAGGTAATCCTCATCCACGAGGTCTCCGGCCTCGGTTCGGCCGGTGACGTCATCGACGTCAAGAACGGCTACGCCCGCAACTACCTCATCCCTCAGGGCTACGGCGTGCCGTGGACCCGCGGCGGCGAGAAGCAGGTTGAGCAGATCCGTTCGGCTCGCGACGCTCGCGAGCTCAAGACGATCGAAGAGGCGAAAGACATGAAGGCCCGCCTCGAGGCCGTCAAGATCACGCTTCCCGTCAAGACCGGCACGGGCGGGCGCCTCTTCGGCTCCGTCAAGCCGGCCGATGTGGCTGCGGCCGTGTCCGCGCAGGGCGTCGGCACGATCGACAAGCGCAAGGTCGAGATCCCGACCGCCATCAAGCTGACCGGTGAGCACGAAGCCACCGTTCGTCTGCGTGAAGACGTCGTCGCGACCATCGCCCTCTCGGTGGTGTCCGCCAAGTAGTCGCTTCATCGGTAGCGGCAGGTGCGTTCGGCGCCTGCCGCTACCGGCGTTTAACCGGCGTCTGCGGACGGGGCAGCCGGCGCCGGTAGCCGCTGCAGGTGGTCCCTGCCGCCGCTGCCGCTGCCGTTCTTCAGGCCTGAACGGCGTAAAACAGGAGCGTGTGGGGCGGAACGCACGGTGCTCAGGATCCTGCGCCCGCAGCGTTCCATTACTCAGGAGGAGCATCCCCC
>JAODMX010000505.1 GCA_025464735.1 Frondihabitans sp.
CAACAAGCTACTTCTTGGCGGGAACCTTGCCGCGTCGCTCGCGAAGCTGCTGCAGCGCCTCTTCGAGGAGCTGAGCCGCCTCCTCTTCGGTGCGGCGCTCTTTCACGTAGGCGAGGTGGGTCTTGTACGGCTCAAGCTTGGCGACGACCGGGGGGTTCTCCTTGTCGCGACCGGCCGGAAGACCGGTGGACGGAGAATCAACGATCTCGGGGATCTCCTCGTCGGGGACGTTGGCCGCGAAGTGGCGAACCACCTCGTTGCCGAGGGCATCCCAGTAGGAAATGGTGATTCGCTCGGCGTGGAAGCCGCGATCCTGTTCGCCCATGGGGCCGGCGCCGACACGCGAACCCCTGATTGCACTACCGCCCGATGCCATTATGATCCTGCCGAGAACTTGGTGATGAGTCCGATGACCACAATCGACGAGACCCAGACGAGCCCGAGGATGACGGTGATGCGGTTGAGGTTTCGCTCGGCCACGCCGGAGGCGCCGAGGTTGCTGGTGACGCCGCCGCCGAACATGTCGGAAAGGCCGCCTCCGCGGCCACGGTGCAGAAGGATCAGCAGTGTCAGGAGCAGGCTCGTGATACCGAGCACCACATACAAGACGGTTTGGAGGATTTGCACGGAGAACCTTTCGAGCGGACGGGCCGACAACGATTATAACTGGGCAAAGCCAGGTTTCAGACTCCGACGTGGTTCTGGTAGCGGACGATGCTCGCGAATTCGGGAATGTCGAGGCTTGCGCCACCGACGAGAGCGCCGTCGACATTGGGTTCGCGCATGAATGCGGCGATGTTGCCGGACTTCACCGAACCCCCGTAAAGGATCCGGGTCGCGGCGGCCGTATCGGATCCTGCGATCTCAGCGAGTGTCGATCGCAGGGCCGCTGCGACCTGCTCCGCTTGATCCGGTGTCGCCGCCTGGCCCGAGCCGATTGCCCAGACGGGCTCGTAGGCAACAACGATCTCGGCAGTGGCCGGCACGGAGGCGAGAGCGGCCTTCAACTGCGCGACGGGCACAGCGCTCGGGCCGTGCTTCTCGAGGTCTTCGGCGGTTTCGCCGACGCAGATGACGGGGATCAGGCCGTGGCGATGTGCGGCGCTGACCTTCGCTGCCACGATCTCGTCGGTCTCACCGTGGATCGTTCGACGCTCGGAGTGACCGACGATGACGTACCGAACATCGAGCTTGGCAAGGAACGCACCGGAGATGTCCCCCGTGTAGGCGCCGAAATCGTTGTCGGAGAGGTCTTGGGCACCTAACTCGAGGTCGAGTTTGTCGGCGTCGATCAGCGTTTGCACCGATCGGAGGTCGGTGAACGGCGGGAAGATCGCCGCCTCGACGGTCGCGTAGTCGTGCTTCGCATCTTTGAGGCTCCAGGCGAGCTTCTGCACGAAGGCGATCGACTGCAGGTGGTCGAGATTCATTTTCCAGTTGCCCGCGATGAGGGGGCGACGTGCGGTTACCATCCGAGGACCTCCAGGCCGGGAAGTTTCTTGCCCTCGAGGAACTCGAGGCTGGCTCCACCACCGGTGGAGATGTGACCGAACTGGTCGTCGGTGAAGCCGAGCGCGCGGACTGCGGACGCGGAGTCTCCCCCGCCGACGACGCCAAGGCCGTCGACCTCGGTCAGGGCCTGGGCGACGACGCGTGTGCCTTCGGCGAAGGCATCGAATTCGAAGACGCCCATCGGGCCGTTCCAGAAGACGGTCTTCGACGACGCGATGATGTCGGCGAACGCTCTGGCGGTGTCGGGCCCGATGTCGAGGCCGATCCCTGAGGATCCGAACGAGGTCGTCTCGATCGCGTCCGCCGCCACGGTCTCGTGGTCGGCGTCGGCAGCGAAGCCGGATGCGACCACGACGTCGGTCGGGAGCAGCAGGCGGACGCCGCGGGACCCGGCGTCGGCGATGTAACCGCGCACACGGTCGAGCTGGTCTTCTTCGAGCAGGCTCTTGCCGACCGTGTGGCCCTGGGCCGCGAGGAAGGTGAAGAGCATGCCGCCACCGATGAGGAGGTTGTCGACCCGTGGAAGCAGGTGTTCGATCACGCCGAGTTTGTCGGACACCTTCGAACCGCCGAGCACCACCGTGTAGGGACGCTCGGGATTTTCGGTGAGCCGGTCGAGCACGTTGAGCTCGGTTTCGATCAGTGACCCGGCAGCGCTCGGAAGCAGCTGCGGAAGATCGTAGACACTGGCCTGTTTGCGGTGCACGACGCCGAAACCATCCGACACGAAGGCTTCGCCGAGGGCGGCGAGCTGCTCGGCGAAGGCCTTTCGTTCGTCGTCGCTCTTCGAGGTCTCCGCTGCCTGGAACCGGAGATTCTCCAGAACCACGATCTCACCGTCGGTGAGGGCCTGGACCTGCGCGGTCGTGGCGTCGCCCACCGTTTCGGGCGCGAACCCGACCGGCTTGCCCAGTAACTCGCCGAGGCGCTGAGCGACGGGGGCCAGGCTGTATTCAGGCTTGACCTCGCCGTCGGGGCGGCCCAGGTGCGAGATGACGATGACGCGAGCGCCTTCGTCGAGCAGGGTGGTCAGCGTGCCGAGAGAAGCGCGAACACGGCCGTCGTCGGTGATCGTGCCGTCTTTCAACGGAACGTTCAGATCGCAGCGGACGATGACGCGCTTGCCGTTCAGGGAGCCGAGGGACTCGAGTGTGCGAAGTGGCATCGGTGCGTGCGGTTAGAGCTTGGCCGCGACGTACTCGGCCAGGTCGACGAGGCGGTTGGAGTAGCCCCACTCGTTGTCGTACCACGACGTGATCTTGACGAGGTTGCCGATGACCTTGGTCAGGCCCGAGTCGTAGATCGAGGAGTGCGGGTCGGAGCGGATGTCGCTCGACACCAGCGGGTCTTCGCTGTAGAGCAGAATGCCCTTGAGCTCACCCTCGGCGGCCGCCTTGTACGCAGCGTTGATCTGGTCGACGGTCACGGTCGAGGTGGTCTCGAGCGTCACGTCGGTGATGGAGCCGGTGGGCACGGGAACGCGAAGGGCGTAGCCGTCGAGCTTGCCGGCGAGCTCCGGGATGACGAGGCCGATCGCTTTCGCGGCACCCGTCGACGTCGGAACGATGTTGAGGGCGGCAGCGCGGGCACGACGCGGGTCGCTGTGCGGGCCGTCCTGGAGGTTCTGGTCAGCGGTGTACGCGTGGACCGTGGTCATGAGGCCGCGCTCGACACCAAAGTTGTCGAGGAAGACCTTCATCAGCGGCGCGAGGCTGTTCGTGGTGCACGACGCGTTGGAAATGATGTGGTGGTTGGCCGGGTCGTAGCCGCCCTCGTTGACGCCGAGGACGATGGTGATGTCGTCGCCGGTGGCCGGGGCGGAGATGATGACCTTCTTGGCACCGGCATCGATGTGCTTCTGCGCATCGACAGCCTTCGTGAAGAAGCCGGTCGACTCGATAACGATGTCGACACCCAGCTCGCCCCAGGGGAGGTTGGCGGGGTCGCGCTCGGCGAGAACCTTGATCGGCTTGCCGTTGACGACGATGTTGTCGCCCTCGAGCTCGACGGTCGCGTCAAGGCGTCCCGTGATCGAGTCGAACTTGAGCAGGTTGGCGAGAGCCGCATTGTCGGTCAGATCGTTGACGGCAACGATTTCGAGGTCACTGCCCTTGGCGAGTGCGGCGCGGAAGTAGTTGCGGCCGATGCGGCCGAAGCCGTTGATTCCGATCTTGACGCTCAATGGATCTCCAGTTGTTGAAGGCGCCCTGTGGCGCACGGTGTGTACAGCGAAAAAGGACGAGCTCGGGGCCTGCATTCACGCCAATACGACAGTAGCAGCAGG
Source organism: Frondihabitans sp. (assembly GCA_025464735.1). Next base: position 3,797 of record JAODMX010000505.1, read on the forward strand.
CCCACGGGGGTATCAGAAGACGAGGAGTCCGTCGGTCTTGGTGGTGGCGGCGGTGTAGCGGTCCTGGACGTTCTGCCAGTTGACGATGTTCCAGAACGCTTTGATGTAGTCCGCGCGAACGTTCTTGTAGTCGAGGTAGTA
>JAODMX010000516.1 GCA_025464735.1 Frondihabitans sp.
AAGGAGGATGGCAACGAGGTCCAGTCCCAGCGAACGACGTCCTGGTAGGGCGCATCGGGGCTCTGGATCAGCCGCTCGACGGTGTAGCCGTCGTTGTCGATCAGCAGGATCGTCGGCGTCAGGCCCCGGTGCAGGATCGTCCCGAGCTCCTGAATCGTGAGCTGCGCCGACCCGTCACCGATCAGCAGCACCGTCTCACGGCCGGGCGTGGCGAGCATGGCCCCGAGCGTCGCCGGCAGCGTGTAGCCGATCGACGACCAGACGGGCTGCCCCAAGAGCTCGCTATCGTCGGGCAGCTTCAGGTCGACGGCGCCGTAGAACGAGGTGCCGGCCTCGGCGACCACGGTCGTGCCCGGCCGAAGCCACGCCTCGATCGTCGGCCAGAGCGTCGCGTGCGACAGGAGTTCGTCACGAGAATGGGGCGAGGGATCCTGCGGGTCAACCGAATCGGGCACGACCGGCACATCACGCGGCGCACGCCCGGCCAGCAGCCGATCGAGCAGGGCGAGGGAGTCGTCGAGGTAGACGTCGTAGAAGATGTCGCCGCCGACGCGGGCCTCGTCGAGCCGCAGTTCGATGGCGTCGTCGGGGTCGAAGCCGTGGCTGAAGAAGCCGGTGAGGAAGTCCGACATCACGACGCCCGCGAGCACGAGCGTCGAGGCCTCGTCGACCCGCCGCCGCGTGTCGGCCGACACCGTGTGCTCGCCCGCGTAGACGCCGAGGTTGGCGGGGTTCGACTCGTCGAGCAGGGCTTTCGACGCGTTCTGCGTGGCCACCTTCACGCCCGGACGAGTCGCGAGGGAGGACACGAACGGCTCCAGGTGGCGACGGTGGATCCGGGGGCCGGCGAGCACGACGACCTCGTCGTCGTCCGCGAGCACCTCGACGAGGCTGGCCTCGAGGGCGACCAGCTGATCGCGGTCGGAGACGGTGGAGCGAAGCCCGCGGGCCAGCGTGCTCGCCGACACCTCGAGCAGCGCGACGTCGGCGGGGATCCCGAGGTAGATCGGGAGCGACGTGTCGAGGGCCCGACGGATCGCGCGGTCGATGGTCCCCGCGGCGCCGACCGCCGTGACGACGACGGCTTCGACGGTCACTTCCGCGGCAGCCCGTACGAAGTGCCCGAAGTCCCCGTCGGCGAGCGTGTGGTGGAGGAGCGTGCCGTTCGCCTGCGCGGCCGTCGAGGGCATCCCGACGATGTGGATGACGGGCACCCCCTCGGCGTAGCTGCCGGCCGTGCCGTTGATGGCGCTGAGTTCGCCGACCCCGTAGGTCGTGACGAGGGCGCCGACGCCGCGCCGGATCCGGGCGTAGCCGTCGGCCGCATAGGCCGCGTTCAGCTCGTTGGCGGTTCCCACCCACGCGAGACCGTCGACCGAGAGCAACTCGTCGAGCAACCCCAGGTTGAAGTCGCCGGGCAGCCCGAACAGGTGTGCGACCCCCAGCTGGCGGAGACGTGTGGCGAGGTACTGCCCCACGGAGATCTGAGTGGTCGTGGCGTGGGAGGGCAAGCTCATGCCGTCAATCACACCGAAACAGAGGCATGATGCGCAACCGGCGGCATCGCTAGTGCGCAGACTGTTCAGTTGCATGCAGGGCCAGCCGGGTAGCCTGGACACCGTGACCATTCTCGACGAGACCGACCGCCGGATCCTGGGCTTCCTCGACACCGACCCTCGTGCCACCGGCCTCTGGATCGCGCAGTCGCTCGGCCTCGCCAGGGGCACCGTTCAGGCGCGGCTCGAGAAGCTGCAGGCCGACGGCGTCCTGTCGCCGCACTCGACGAGGGTGAAGCCGACGAGCCTCGGCTACCCGCTGCGCGCGCTTGTCACCGCGGAGGTCGACCAGAGCGAGTTCGACGGCATGATCGCGGACATGACCGACATCGACGAGGTCACCGAGGTGGTCGGCATCGCCGGCGCCAGCGACCTCATGATCGAGATCGTCGCCCGCGATGCCGACCACGTCTACGACATCACGCAGCGGATCATGCGCTGCCGCGGCATCAACCACACCGCGACGTCGATCGTGCTCCGTCGATTGATCGAGCGGCGGCACACGCAGCTCTTCTGAGGTCCGCCGCCCCGAGCGGACATGGGCGCGCGTTCAGGAGGCAAGACTCCTGCGGATCCCGTCGAGCGCACTGGAGGCGGCGTCGGCCGACAGCGATCCGTTCTCCACCCCGGCCGATACCCTCACCAAACCGAGCCGGGCCTCGGCCCTCGCCTGGTCGCTGACATCGGCGGCACCGTCGATCGCGGTCTCCGCTGCCATTCGCGCCAGGATGACGTCCCTGGTCCATCGTTGCACCAACATTGCACTCACCACTCTCGCTCGCTTGTTCGGAGAGTCCATCCTGCGACCGCGAGGGGCGGGAGTGCGTTTCCATCGCGTGACGTTTGCGAGTCTCTTCGGTGACCTCTGCGCTGGTCGCCCTCGCAACTCGGTGGACCTCCCCCGGAGTCTCAGGAGTCGATCGACAGTTCGACGATCTGACCCTGCTGGAGCCAGTTCTTGTGGCCGACGAGGGCGAGCTCGAGTTCGCCCTCGACGACCTCGCCGATGTAACTGATCTTCAGCGGTTCGTCGGCCAGATCGTCACCGTAGACGACACAGAACTGCTGCCGGGGGCTGTACCAGCAGACGGAGCCGCGGGCGTAACCCTTCTCCGCCTTGCGCAGCGCGCCGACCTCTTCGGTCAGGTACACGTTCTCCCACGGGGCGACGATCGGCATCGTCCAGAAGACCATGTCACCCACGATCTTGCCGTGCTGGAGGATGCCCTTCTGGGGGAGCTGCTCTTCGAGGGCGGCTGCGATGTGGGGAACGAGGTCGTCGAAGACGCGCATCTTGCAGACGCGTTCTCCGTCGACGGTCATGATGAGGTGCATGGGGAAGATCCTTCCAAGGGGGTCGGGGCGATGAAGTGGGGGGAGGTCCGTGCGCGGGATCAGGCGTCGACGCGCTTGAAGCCGTTGGTGACGCCCCAGGGGAAGACGGCGTCGACCCACATGTGGACCTTGTTGACGTAGCTGATGGCTGCACGGGTGACGTCGAGGAATTCGTCCATCGATTCCGCGGCCTGGGTCGCCTCGACGTACCGTCCGACGAGAGCGCCGGCCTCGGGCATGCCGACGAAATCGAAGAACGCGGCCTTGTAGCCGACGATCTGCTTCATGAGCAGCTGGAGTGTCGTGAGGTCGAGCGTGTTGGTCTCGCTGACCTCGATAATGCCCCAGAGGAGCTCGTCGGACAGGGTCCGAGCCTCTCCCTCGGCGAACATCAGGGTCGAGAGGTATTGACCGTGCGCCCCGGTGCGGCGGGGGATGATTCCCTTGCCCATATTGCTGATCTCGGTGGGGCACTCGAGCCAGATCTTCTCGCGCTCGGCGTTCAGCTCCGCGATGACGTCGGTGACGATGCTCATTCGCTCGCTCCATTCGGTGGTTCGGGGTGGATGGTGTAGAACCTCATTCGACCTCGTGCTTCGGCAGAATCTGATGGCATGCGGACCTAACCTGTCTCGTATCCGAGACGAACCGATGCCCTATTGCGGGCGTGTTACGAGGTGCTGATGACCGGAGTTCCCGCCGCACGAAACGTCCTGCGCATGATCCGTTTTCTCGCCGAGCAAACGGGCCCAACCCACGCGGCGACTGTGGCACGCGCGCTGGAGATCCCTCGTTCGTCGGCCTACCAACTGCTCAAAGCCCTGCAGGATGAGGGTTTCGTCGTGCACTTCCCCGAGGAGCGCGGCTACGCGCTGTCGACCCTGCTCGCCGAGCTGGGTACCTCCTCCGACCGTGCCGCCCGGCTCCGACGCCTGGGTGCCCCGCTGCTCGTGAAGCTGATCGCCCGCGTCAAGCTTCCGGTTGTGGCACAGCTCGGGATCCTGCACGGCCACGAGGTCGTCTGCCTGGCCAAGGAGTCCGCGCACCGGGCGCCGTCGCTGGTCTCCGAGGTCGGCGTGCACCTGCCGGCGCAACTCACCGCGACCGGTCGGGCGATCCTGGCGCACCTCGAGCACGCGCAGGTGCGGGCGCTGTTCCCCGACCGGACGAGCCTGCTGGCGCGCGGCGAGACAGGGCCGCAGACGCTTCGGGAGCTCGACGACCAGCTGCTGGAGACGCGTGCACGCGGTTGGGCACTCGAGCGCGGCGAGATCACTCCCGGGTACGCGTCCGTGGCCGCTGTCGTGCTCGACCACAACGAGTACGCGACGGCTGCGATCGGACTGACATTCCGAACGGCTGCGATCGATCAGAGCCTCGTCGCGGGTCTCGGCGAGGCGGTCGGCGTGAGCGCAGCGGCGCTCAGCATGCGTCTCCGCGGCAAGATCTAGCTTTCCTCGCGCGCGCGAGAGCAAGAGGTGCTCGTTTGTTTCTAGTTCGTAAATCATTCACTGATGACTGGACCTGAAAGAAACCATTCGCAACACTGCCATTCACGTGGTCCCCCCGCGTCCCGTACTCAGCAGTGTCCCCTCACCCTCAAGGAGCACCCCCATGCCCAGACGCCTTCTCGCCGTGGCCGCGGCTGCGGTCGCGATCACGGTCGTCGCCCTCACCGGCTGCAGCGCCACCAGCACCTCGTCGAGCGCCTCCTCCGGGAGCAGCTCCACCGTCACCATCGCCACCGACGCGAACTACCCGCCGTGCGAGTCCTACAAGTCGGGCACGAAGGACATGGTCGGCTTCGAGCCCGACCTCTGGAACGCCATCGCGAAGAAGTCCGGTCAGACGGTGAAGGTCGTCAACACCGACTTCGACAGCCTCATCCCGGGTGTGCAGAGCGGCCGCTACGACGTCGCGATGGAGTGCATCAGCGACAGCGCCGCCCGCGAGAAGCAGGTTTCGTTCCTCGACTTCATTTACGCCGAGGACGCCGTCATCACGACGGCCAAGTACACCGGATCCATCGACGACACCGACCCTCTGAGCGTCTGCGGCCAGACGATGGGTGCCCAGACCGGATTCGACGTCATCACGACCGTCGAGGACAGCATCAACCCAGCGTGCGTCAAAGCGGGCAAGAGCAAGGTGACGGTTCAGACCTACCCGTCGGCCGCCGCCACCTACAACGCCCTGTACTCCGGACGCGTCGACTTCGTGATCCAGGATACGG
>JAODMX010000007.1 GCA_025464735.1 Frondihabitans sp.
CGAAGGCACGGTCGAGGCCCACGGTGTCCATCAGCGTGAGCGCATGCTCGCGCGCCTCTTTTTTCTTGACCCCTTTGAGCAAGGGGACGGTCGCGATGTTGTCGACGACCTTCCGGTGCGGAAGCAGGCCGGAGTTCTGCATGACGTAGCCGATGCTGCGGCGAAGCTTGACGGGCTCGAGGACGCCGATGTCATTGCCGTCGATCTGGATCGACCCGGAGGTGGGATCGACCATCCGGTTGATCATGCGGAGGATCGTGGTCTTGCCGCAGCCGCTGGATCCGACGAAGACCGTGGTCTTGCGGGAGGGGATCACGAGACTGAAGTCTTCGACGGCGCGCGTACCGTCGGGATACTGCTTGGTCACCGAGCGGAACTCGATCATTGGTGGCTCATTCCTCGTGGGCAGCACGAATCGACACTTGCCAGGGCGTCAAGCGAACCACAATTCGCGCGCGAACGTCACGAAGGCACCGCGGGCGTCACCAAACCGTAAGCACGCAGGAATCAGGCCGTGACGACCACGACCGGCCCGAGAAATGTCTTGACGAGCGAGCGACATTCGTCGACGAAGCGAGCCTCGCCCCGCGGATCCGTCAGGAAAGCCCGAGCGACGAGTGCGCTTCCGATCTCGGTCGCGACCTCGACTGCGAAGGCGAGCTCGGGCGTGCTCTGCACGCCGAATCGCGAACCGAGGAACTCTACGAACTGTCGCGGCAGCGGTCGCCCGGCATCGTCGCCACTCACTCGCTCCGTGCTGCCGCCGTCGCCGAAACGGATCGACCGGAACCCCGGCTCCGACCGATACATCTCGACCGCGCAATCGAGGACGACGTCGACAGCGTCACGCCACTCCACGACCGTGACAGAGTCGACGGCCGACGCGACGCGGTCGATCAGCCGCTGACTGCTGCGCACCGAGAGAGCCTCGACGACTGCGATCCGGTCCGGGAAATACCGGTACACCGTACCGATCGACGCTCCAGCACGCTCGGCGACCATCGCGGTCGTCAGGCGTTCGAAGCCGATCTCATCGATGATGGTGGCTGCCGCATCGAGGAGTCCTGTCAACCGAGCGGAGCTCCGCGCCTGGACCGGCTCGTTTCTGAGCAGTGATGATCCCCCGGGCAGTGCTTCATTGACCTCGGTGACGAGCAAAGGTTCTCCTTATGACAGGCGAGCAGCACCGACGAATGTCGTCCGTACCTGCAAGACTCAAGCCTCATGTGCGGAAGATTCGTGATGTCGCGCGCCTCGAGCGACCTGGTGGCCCTCTTCGACGTAGATGTGACGGGAGACACTCTTCCAGAGCCTTCCTGGAATATCGCTCCGACTCAGAAGGTGAGTCTCTTGGTCGACGCGGCACCGCGCGGTGCCGACGCCGGCGGCCCACCGGTTCGGCGCCTCGCTTCGGCACGCTGGGGGCTCATTCCCTCGTGGTCGGACGACCCCGCCTCCGGGGCGAAAGCCTTCAATGCCCGAATCGAGACGGCGGCCGAGAAGCCGACGTTCCGCGACGCCGTCGTGTCACGGCGCGCGGTCATCCCGGCGAACGGCTACTTCGAGTGGGTGGCCTCTGACGACGGTCGCAAAACCCCGATGTACGTCGAACTGCCCGACGACGAGCTGATGTTGTTCGCGGCCCTCTACGAGTGGTGGCGCGATCCTCGCGTCGATCCATCGGATCCTGCGCGCTGGGTGCTGTCGACCACGATCCTGACCCGCGACTCCAGCGGTCCCCTCGTCTCGCTGCACGAGCGGATGCCGGTCTTCATCGGCGCCGAGTTGATGGAGGAGTGGCTCGATCCCGACACCGAGGGCGACGACGATCTCCTCCAGGGCATCTCGGGTGAGTCCCTCCAGCACGCCGCACGCGCGACTTTCCGCCCGGCCGAAGGGCTGCAAACCCCGAGCGCACACGGGGGCATGCCACAATGACGGGATGCCCGGATCCCGAAAGGCGTACGTCGCCACCAGCGTCGAGCCCATGCTCCATCGGGCCGCGCGAATGGAGGACGCTGTACATGCCTTCCGCGAGCGAAATGCACGACGGCGAGGCCTGATTCCCACAATCGTGCCCTACTCGGGCTATGGCGGCGAGGGCTGGATCCGGGTGCTCTGCCGAGTTCTCCTCACGAAGGAGGGCGTGCGGCGCTCCACCGAGCACACCCATGTTCGCGGCTGGCGCAGCTTCACCAGCGTGCCGATCGACAGGGTCATCGTCGATGCGGTCGTCGATGGAGTCGTGCACCACGTCACCGCGGATCGCGGCGGCGTGGTCGACGCGCGTCTCGAAGTGGATCTGGCGCCCGGCTGGCACACGATCGTGCTCCGCACCGAGGGGTCCCTCGATGTCGAGGCTCCGGTCTTCGTGATCGATCCGGACGTGCGCTACGGCATCGTGTCAGATATCGACGACACCGTCATGGTCACGGCGCTCCCCCGCCCGCTGTTGGCCGCGTGGAACACCTTCGTGCTCGACGAACACGCCCGCCGGCCGGTGCCCGGTATGGCCGTGCTTTACGAACGCCTCCGCGCAACTCACCCGGGCTGCCCGGTGATCTACGTCTCAACCGGAGCCTGGAACGTGGCGCCAACACTCTCCCGTTTTCTCACGCGCAATTTCTACCCTCCGGGGCCTCTGCTGTTGACCGATTGGGGTCCGACCCACGATCGCTGGTTCCGGAGCGGCCGAGAGCACAAGGAGCGCTCGCTGGCGCGCCTCGCCTCCGAGTTTCCGCAGCTGAAGTGGCTCCTGGTCGGTGACGACGGGCAGCACGACGAGGAGCTCTACGGGGGCTTCCTGCGCGAGCACCCGGACAACGTCGCCGCCGTCGCCATCCGCCAGCTGTCGTCGAGCGAAGCCGTCTTCGCCGGCGGTCGCTCCCGGGGCGAGGAGCACGAACGGACGACGAAGGTGCCGTGGCTGTACGCACCGGATGGCGCGGGACTCTGGGATCAGCTGGTGGCAAAAGGGCTTGCAACCCCTCCTGAGCTTTAGGGGGATCGTTTCGACCTCATATTCGAGCCGAAAAAGATGCAATTTAAGCTTTTAAAGCTGCAATAGGCTCCTATAGTTGTAAACATGGCTATTGCAGGATCGAATTCTTCCTCGAGAAGATCTGCCTCCGCGGCGGCGCACCCCGGCGACACCGGCGAATGGGAGGCGCTCCTCGGCGCTCAGATCCGCTCGGTGCGCCTCGAGAGCGGTCACGACCAGGCCGCCCTGGCCGACCTGGCAGACGTCAGCGTCACCTCGGTCAAGAACCTCGAGAATGGCCGGGGCTCGACGCTTCGCACGCTCGTGCGGGTGCTCCGCGCCCTTGATCGCGCCGCGTGGCTGACGACGCTGGCACCCGAGCCCACCGTGAGCCCTCTCGACCTCATTCGCTCGTCGTCGACCGCGCCGCGGCGCCGCGTCTACCGCTCACGAAAGCGCGACTGATGCCCTACTCCCCCGTCGCCGCGGTCGAAGTGACCGCCTGGGGTCTCCGGGTCGGTGCTGTCGCCCCTGATCCCACTCTCGGCGCCTACGTGTTCGAGTACTACCCCGACTGGGTCGCCCGGGGCATCGAACTCGCACCCCTCGAGATGCCGACCGCGAAACGGCGCCACGTCTTCCCCACTCTGCCCGAAGCCACCTTCCACCGGCTGCCCGCCCTCCTGGCCGACGCGCTGCCCGACGACTTCGGCAACGCGATCATCGACGCGTGGCTTGCGAGGCAAGGCATCCGCCGCGCCGAGGTGACCGCTCTCGACCGCCTCGCGTACATGTCGAACCGGGCGATGGGCGCCCTCGAGTTCCGGCCGTCCCGAGGTCCGCGCCAACGTGTCGCGAGCGCGGTCGAGATGAGTGCCCTCGTGGAGGGCGCCCGCAGCGTGCTCGACGAGCGATTCGCGGGAGACCGCGAGACCGAAGCCGCCATCCAGAGCCTCATCCAGGTGGGCACCTCGGCGGGCGGCGCGAGGGCCAAAGCCGTGATCGCCTGGGATCCTGACACCGGAGAAATTCGGTCGGGTCAGCTCCCAGCCGCCGAGGGCTTCGAATTCTGGCTCATCAAGCTCGACGGCGTCGGGCGCGACACCGAGCTCGGCTCGGGCGGCGAATACGGTCGGGTCGAGTACGCCTATTCGCTGATGGCGAGGGCCGCGGGGCTCGACATGACCGACTGCCGGCTCCTGGAGGAGAACGGACGGGCGCACTTCATGACCAGGCGCTACGACCGCACCGGCGCCGACAAGATCCACGCCCTCACCCTCTGCGGGCTGACACACCTCGACTTCCGACAGCGGCAGACCCACGACTACAGCCAGTACTTCGAGGCGATCGCGGCCCTCGGTCTCGGAGCCGACGCCCGCGAGCAAGCGTTCAGGCGGATGGTGTTCAACGTGCTCGCCGCCAACTGCGATGACCACACCAAGAACTTCTCGTTCCTGCTCGGGGGGCCAGCCGCCCTGCCCGGTGGCCCGGGAGCGTCGTGGCGACTCGCTCCCGCCTACGACGTCACCTTCGCCTACAACCCGGAGGGAGCCTGGACCTACCAGCACCTCATGAGCGTCAACGGGCGCTTCCGCGACATCGAACGCTCCGACGTGATGGCGGTCGCAGACCGACACCTGGTGCCGCGGGCCAAGGCCGTGGTCGACGAGGTCCGCCAGGCTGTGGGCCGGTGGCGCGAGTTCGCCGACGAAGCCGGCCTCCCACGCACCTCCGTGCTGCGGATGGAGGAGGCGCTGCCGCGCTGGGCGTAGCTGCCGCGCCGCTCGGCTCAGTGCCCGGCGAGCAACGCCAGTACCTGCGGGTACCGGCCCTCGATCTCGGCGTTCCGAAGGAACTTCACCCGCTCCACCATCACCTGCTTCTCCTCCGGCCGGTTGGTCAGGATGTCCATGACCTCGGCCAAGAACTCCTCGAGCGGCATGGCGTTCGGGTCGTTCTCCTGGCCGAGCAGCGCGGTCTGAACCGCCGGCGGGATCAACTCGAGCACCTCGACGGAAGTGTCGGCGAGCTGAAGGCGCAGGATCTCGGTGAACGAGTGAACGGCAGCCTTGGTCGCGTTGTAGGTGGGCGTCGCGGCCAGCGGCACGAAAGCCAGGCCGGACGAGACGTTCATGATCACGGCATCCTGCTTCTGCTGCAGGAACTCGGTGAACGCTGCCGTCACCCGAATCGTGCCGAGGAGGTTGGTCGTGATCGTCGCCTCGGACGTGGCCAGGAAGGACGCCTCTCGGAGGTTCTCCGGCCGCATAATGCCGGCCATGTTGATCACCATGTTGAGGTCAGGATGCGAAGCCGTCACCGCTGTGAACGCTCGGGCAATCGAGTCGGGGTCGGCGACGTCGAGCTCGAGGGAGTCGATCCCCGGGTGCTCGGCGACGATTGTCTCAAGGAGCTCGGTGCGGCGACCCGCGACGATGACGCGGTTGCCGGCGGCGTGGAAGCGGAGGGCGAGACCCAGGCCGATGCCCGAGGTCGCGCCCGTGATGAGGAGGGTGTTTCCGGTTGTCTTCATGTCTCCACTGTGCTGCTCACGCAGCGAGTGCAACAGAGAGCGCTCAGCCAAGGATCCGGAGTCCCTGATTGGATGTCCCCATGCCCCTCGCGATCGAAGACTACGCATTGATCGGCGACTGCCACACGGCCGCCCTCGTCGGCAAAGACGGCAGCATCGACTGGCTCTGCCTTCCCCGGTTCGACTCCGCTTCCATGTTCGCCGCCATTCTCGGCAACGAAGACAGCGGCCGGTGGTTGGTCGCACCGTCCGACGCGACCTCGACGTCGACCCGGAGCTACATCGACGACACCTTCGTCCTGGTCACGACCTGGACCACTCCCACCGGCGAGGTCGAAGTCACCGACCTCATGCCGTACGGCGACCGGCGTGCCGATCTCATCCGCCGGATCCGGGGCATCTCCGGCACGGTGACGATGAACGACGACATCCGGATCCGATTCGGCTACACGACCGCGATCCCCTGGATCAGGCAGATGCCCGACCACGGCGACAACGCCCTCATCGCGATCGCCGGCCCCGACGCCGTCATCGTGCGCGGCCCGAAGCTCAAGGCATCCGACCACACGCAC
>JAODMX010000021.1 GCA_025464735.1 Frondihabitans sp.
TGAGGAGCGCGCTGGTCACGGCCTCAGCCTAGGCCTGCGTCGGGCAAGTAGGCTTGAGGATCGTGACGGACGCAGCGATCGGAGTCTTCGACTCAGGAGTCGGAGGCCTCACCGTCTCTCGCGCCATCATCGATCAGCTTCCGCGCGAATCGATCCTCTACGTGGGCGACACCGAACATCAGCCCTACGGCCCCAAGCCGATTGCCGAGGTTCGCGAGTTCGCCCTGGCCGTTATGGACGACCTCGTCGCGCAGGGCGTCAAACTGCTGGTTATCGCCTGCAACACCGCATCGGCGGCCGTCCTGCGCGATGCCCGCGAACGCTACACCGGCCCGCACGGCATCCCTGTCGTCGAGGTCATCCAGCCGGCGGTTCGGGCTGCGATGAAGCAGACCCGCACCAAGCGTGTCGGGGTGATCGGCACCTCCGGCACCATCAATTCCCGCGCCTACGAGGATGCCTTCGCCGCCGCCCCCGACCTTCAGCTTTTCACGCAGGCCTGCCCGCGATTCGTCGAGTTCGTCGAGGCGGGCGACACCTCGAGCGCAGAGCTCCGCGCGTTGGCCGAGGACTACCTCGCGCCCCTCCGCGAGGCCGAGGTCGACACGCTCGTGCTCGGCTGCACCCACTACCCGCTGATGTCGGCCGCGATCCAGTACGTCATGGGATCCGGCGTCCGCCTCGTGTCGAGCGCCGAAGAGACCGCGAACGACGTCTACTCGACGCTCGTCGCGCACGGCCTCGAACGGCGGGGCACGGAGCCTCCGCGATACGACTTCCAGGCGACGGCCACCGACCAGGAACCCTTCATCCGCCTGGCGAAGCGCTTCCTGGGCCCCGAGGTGTCGACAGTGAGTCACCTCGAAACCGGAACAATCGACCTTCCCCCGGAGATCCGGGAGAGACGACGCAAGGAGACCACACGATGACCACGCGAGCCGACGGCAGACAGGCGGACCAACTCCGCGAAGTCACGATCGAGAAGGGCTGGAGCGCTCAGGCCGAGGGCAGCGCTCTCGTCAGCTTCGGCAACACGCGGGTGCTCTGCACTGCGTCCTTCACGAACGGGGTGCCCCGCTGGCTCGCAGGCAAGGGCAAGGGGTGGGTGACCGCCGAGTACGCGATGCTTCCCCGCGCGACGAACTCGCGCAACGATCGTGAAAGTGTCAAGGGCAAGATCGGTGGCCGCACCCACGAGATCTCCCGGCTGATCGGCCGCAGCCTGCGAGCGGTCGTCGACATGAAAGCCCTCGGCGAGAACACCATCGTTCTCGACTGCGACGTGCTCCAGGCCGATGGTGGCACTCGAACCGCCGCGATCACCGGAGCCTACGTGGCTCTCGCACAGGCCATCGAATGGGGGCGTGAGAAGAAATTCATCGCGAAAGCGTCGACCCCCCTCATCGACAGCGTCTCCGCGGTTTCCGTCGGCATCATCGATGGCGAGCCCATGCTCGATCTGGCATACGTCGAAGATGTTCGAGCCGAGACCGACATGAACGTCGTCGTCACGGGTCGTGGCCTCTTCGTCGAGGTACAGGGCACCGCCGAGGGCGCGCCGTTCGACCGCGACGAACTCAACGCGCTTCTTGACCTTGCGCTCGGCGGGGCAGTCGATCTCTCCCGGATCCAGGAGGAGACGCTCTCGGCCGCTGCGGTGTCGTCATGACTCAGGTCGTCATCGCGACCCACAACGCACATAAGGTCGCGGAATTGCGCCGCATCCTGGGCGACGCCCTCGACGGCATCGAACTGCTGACCTATGACGGTCCGGAGCCGATCGAAGACGGCGACACGTTCGAAGCCAACGCCCTCATCAAGGCGAGGGCCGCTGCCGAATTCACCGGGCTGCCGGCTATTGCCGACGACTCTGGGATCTCCGTGGACGCCCTCGGGGGAGCCCCCGGAATCAACTCGGCCCGCTATGCCGGCACCCGAGTCGACGCCGACAACACCCGGCTCCTGCTGGCGAATCTCGACCGGGTCGCGGACCGCGCAGCGGCGTTCGTGTGCGCGGCGGCTCTCGTGGTGCCATCCGCGGCCGCGGCGACCGACGAGTTCGTCGAGGTGGCGACCTGGCCGGGCGAGGTTCTCACGGCGGCCGCGGGGCAGGGGGGCTTCGGTTACGACCCCGTGTTCCGCCCTGCGGGATCGCCGCGCAGCGCGGCCGAGCTCTCGGAAGCAGAGAAGGACGCCGTCAGTCATCGCTCGCAGGCGTTCCGCGCTCTCGCACCGCACATCGCCGCCCTCGCGTAGGACGCCGCCGCTGCGCTAAGACCCTCGGCATCGGCTCCCGCGGTGGTCCTAGGACCACCGCGACGGCCGACGGCGAGGGTTTAGCGGTGCCGAGCTCGGCGCTACGGCTGTGCCGGGGCGTCGCCGGCGGTCGCCGCATTGGAGCGTCTGGCCTTGCGACTGGTGCGGAGGATCTGGAGCAGAGCGGGCACGACGGAGACGACGACCGCACCGAGGAGGATCAGGTCGATGTAATTCTCGACGAATCGGGCCACGGGCGGGATGTGGCCGATCCCGAAGCCGAGCATGGTGATTCCGAAGCCCCAGGCCACGGCGCCGATGGCGTTGTACAGCGAATACTTGCGGTAGTGCATGTGCGCAACACCGGCGGCGATCGGGGTGAACGTGCGCACCACGGGCACGAACCGAGCCAGAATGACCGCAAAGGCTCCGAACCGCTCGAAGAACGCGTTCGTGCGCTGGACGTTCTCCGAACTGAAGAGACCGCTCTCCTTGCGCTCGAAGATCCGTGGGCCGATCTTATTGCCGATCAAATAGCCGAGCTCGCCGCCGAGGAACGCGGCCAGAGCGATGCACAGCGCGATGAGCCAGATCGGGAGCCCTAGTCCGTAGGAGTCTTTGGCTGCGATGACGCCGGCGAGAACGAGGAGAGTGTCACCGGGAAAAACGAAGCCGATCAGCAATCCGGTCTCGGCGAAGATGATCGCGCAGATGCCCAGCACTGCCCACGGCCCAAACGCGTGGATGAGGGACTCGGGATTGAGGAAGGGAATGGTGGACAGCGGCAGCATCTGTGGTTCTCCAGTTATCGGTTCGCAGCAGACGCGCGAAGCGACGATATCTGCCCGCTCGAGGGCGGAGCACTATCGCCTGTGATCGAGGTCAGCTTAACGGACCAGTGCGGGAGAAGGGACTTGAACCCTCACGCCCGAAGGCACAGGAACCTAAATCCTGCGTGTCTGCCAATTTCACCACTCCCGCGGGCGTGACCAGCATAACGACCGCCTGCTGAAGGCCGATTACACTTGTGGGATGAAGGTTTTGGCAGCGATGAGCGGCGGCGTCGACTCCGCCGTGGCGGCGGCTCGCGCCGTCGACGCGGGGCATGACGTCGTCGGCGTCCATCTGGCGCTGAGCCGGATGCCGGGCACCCTCCGCACCGGCAGCCGAGGCTGCTGCACAATCGAAGACTCCATGGACGCCCAGCGGGCCGCGAACATGATCGGGATCCCTTATTACGTATGGGATTTCTCCGAGCGGTTCAAGCTTGACGTGGTGGACGATTTTGTCGCGGAGTACAGCGCCGGTCGCACCCCCAATCCCTGCATGCGGTGCAACGAGCGGATCAAGTTCGCGGCCCTCCTCGAGAAGGCGGTCGCACTCGGCTTCGACGCCGTGGCGACCGGCCACTACGCCTCGATCGTCACCGACAGCTCCGGCAACAAGGAGCTGCACCGGGCCGCCGCGTGGGCGAAAGATCAGTCGTACGTGCTCGGTGTTCTCACTAAAGAGCAGATCGACCACTCGATGTTCCCGCTCGGCGCGACCCCGTCGAAGGCCGAGGTACGGGCAGAAGCGGCCGAGCGCGGCTTCACCGTGGCCCAGAAGCCCGACAGCCATGACATCTGCTTCATTCCCGACG
>JAODMX010000122.1 GCA_025464735.1 Frondihabitans sp.
GTTTGCGGCGTGGGCGGTAGTCCGCGGACTACCGCCCACGCCGCAAACCGCCGCCGCATCACTCGGGGTGGCGCTCACGCCGGAACGGCGACGCCACCAGGATGGCGGCGGCGAGCAGGAATCCGGCCACCCCGATCCAGAACGTCGCACGGTAGCCGATGGTATCGGCGAGTAGTCCGCCGAGGGGCGCCCCGATGATGATCGCGGCCCGGTTGAACGACCGCATCGTCGTGTTCGTGCGGCCCTGGAGGGCATCAGGGGTGACCGCCTGCCGGTAGCCCATCTCGTTCGCGTTCGAGGCTCCCAGGGCGAGTCCGAAGATCCCCTGTCCGGTCGCGAGTACGACGATCGCCCCGAGGTGGTTGCCGGGCGGAGACAGAGCGATGACCGCCCAGCTGACCGGCTCGACGAGGAGGCAGGCGATGACCGCGTGCCCGGCGCCCCAGCGTCGGCCGATCCTCGCCGAGAACAGGCTCCCGACCAGCCCGCCGACACCGGCGGCGGACAGCGTGAGACCGAGCTCGAAGGCGTTGAGGTGCTGCGCGAGGAGAGCGAACGGAACATATGCCGTGCCGAGCATGCTGCTGAAGACGAACCAGATGTGCGTCGAGATCGCGATCGGCGCGAGCGTGCGGTGACCGTAGACCCAGCGGAGGCCCTCCCCGATATCGCGCCACAGGGATCCTTCCGCTGCCTGTGACGGGACGGGTTCACCCACTCGTATTCGGGAGAGCGCGACCGCGGAGAAGAAGTACGAGGCTGCATCGACGAACACCGCGACGGGTGCGCCGACGAGCGACACCAGCGCGCCGCCGATCGCTGGCCCGGAGGTCTGCGCGACGGAGGAACTCTGGTCGATTCGGGCGTTGGCAGCGAGCAGAGCCGAACGCGGCACCAGCCGCGGCAGGAACGACTGGATGGCGGCATCGTTCACCAGCGAGAAGAGCCCGAAGACCGCAACGAAGGCCATCAGGATCGGCACGCTCAGGTGACCGAGGAACGCCAGGAGCGGGATGAGACCGAGCAGGATCCCGCGCCCGATGTCCGCCCCAATGAGAAGGGGTTTGCGTCGTCGTCGCTCGACGAGCGCACCGATCACCAGCCCGAACAGGAGGTACGGCACCCAGCGGGAGGCGTTGACGAGGCCGACGTCGAAAGCCGTTCCGTGGAGCGTCGTAAGGACGAGAACCTGGAGCGCAATCGACGTGACGTAGCTGCCGAACTCCGAGACCGTGCCTGCGGCCCAGAAGCCGAGGAATCCCGGGAGGCGGAAGACGTCGGTCGTCGTCACGTGTTCGGCCCTTCCCGCTCGTTGGCTTTCCAGCCTACGGGGCGGGTCGCGGCCGCCGAGCTGCCGCTAGCCGAAGGTGAAGGAGTAGACGCTCAGACCTGGCGACAGGGTGACCTTCACCTGCGCGGTCGCGATCGACGACGTCGACGCGACGGTGTAGATGTTCGGCGCACCGGAGACCTTCTGGGTGGTGGACTTCCCATCCACGGTGGAGGTGATCGTGCCTGTGCCGCCCACGTCGAGATACACCTTGCTGGCGGTGTAGGCGAGGGTGATCGAGGATCCAGAAACGCTCGTCAGGTCCTCCGTGGCAGCGGTCCAGCGACCGCCCAGCGCGAACGAGCTCGCGGGCAGCGTCGACGGCGTCGTGAACGTGGTCGTGCCGTTCGCGAGCGTCGGCGAGCCGACGTAGTTGTTCTGGCGCTCCGACTGCTGTGTGCCGAGGTAGGTCTCGGGGGTCTGGCCGGCGTCGGTGGGCGTGGTGTCCGGCAGATTCGTCGCCGCCGGGAGGTTCGCACTCGGGTGCGCCGCCGTCAACAGCTGCCGGATCATGCCCTCGAGCGACGAGTAGTTGCCCTCGCCGATCGAGACATTGCGGATGTCGCCCTGGGAGTCGATCAAGTAATCGGCGGGCCAGGAGTTGTTGCTGTAGGCGCTCCAGGTCTTGTAGTCGTTGTCGAGGGCGACGGGATAGGTGATGCCGAGCCGCTTCGCGCCGGCCTGGACGTTGGACGCCACGTGCTCGAAGGCGTACTCCGGGGTGTGCACACCGACAACCACGAAACCGGACGGAGCGTAATTCTTGTACCAGGCTTCGACGTGCTGGATGGCCCGCTGGCAGTTGATGCATGAGTAGGCCCAGAAGTCGACCAGCACGACCTTTCCCTTGAGCGAGGCGAGCGTGACCGGCTTGTCGTCTGCGGTGTTGAACCACTGCTGGATCCCGGTGAACTTCGGGGCCACACCGCACGAGCGCAGAGACGTCGCGGCCGTGTAGTCGGCCTCCAGCTGGCACGACGAGAGCTTGCCCTTTCCGGTCGAGGCCAAGGCGGTGCCCGCGTTCGCCGTGCCTTCGAGCTTCGCGTTGAGGGCCGAGGTGTAGTCCGGGATGGCCCGCTGGATGGCATCGGTCGCGTTGAAGGTCAGCGCCACCGCGAGTCCGATCACCACCACGCCAGCGCCGACCCGAATGGCTCGCTGACGGGTGCGGAACGCCTTGACGCGCTCCGCGACTCCGCGGCCGGCGAGGGCGAAGAAGAGCAGCGGCGCCGCCGTGCCGATGGCGAACGACACGGTGAGGACGATGGTCGAGAGACCGATCTTGCCCGTGGCACCGGCCACCGTGATGGCCGCGAGGACCGGCCCTGCACACGGTACGTAGACGGCGCCGAGGGTGAGACCGAGCAGGAAGCCGCCCTTGTCGGTGCCGACCTGGCGTTGCGGGAGGAAGGAGAACGGCTTCTCGAGCAGATGCTGGAAGCTCGGCACGATCATGCCGATCCCGAGCAGGACCAGCGCGACCAGACCGATCCAGCGGATGATGTCTTCGGGCACCGGGAGGGCGCTCAGGACGAGCGTGCCGAGCAGGGTGAAGAGGCTGAAACTGAGTGCGAGACCGAGCACCACGAGGAACGGTCGCCGGCCGAAGCGCTTGTCGTTGTCGCCGGCCGCGCGGGCGCCTTGGGCTCCGCCCGAGAGAAAGATGACCGGGAGGACCGGCAGGATGCACGGGGAGATTCCCGTGATGAGGCCTCCGACCAGGCCGAGGAAAATCAGCGTGATCATTGGGTGCTCAGGAGTGTGCTCACGGGTTCGAGAGTAGGGCGAGGCACGTCGCGGGAGGCGCGGGAGCTCCGGATCCTGGGCGATCCGTAATCACCTGAGGTTCAGCCAAGGAATGTCTGGATAGGCCCGCGAGCGAAGTAGACGAGGAAGCCGAGGGCGACGATCCAGAGCAGCGGACTGATCTCGCGGGCCTTGCCGGAGAGCGAGCGGAGGAGCACCCAGGAGATGAATCCGGCGCCGATCCCGTTCGAGATCGAGTACGTCAGCGGCATCACGATGACGGTCAGGAAGACCGGCAGGGCGACCGAGAACTCGGTCCAGTCGATGTTCTTGATCTGCGACACCATCAGCGCGCCCACGACCACGAGAGCGGCAGCCGCGACTTCGAGGGGCACGACTTCGGTCAGCGGGGTGAAGAACATTGCCAGGAGGAAGAGCACCCCGGTGACCACCGACGCAAGACCCGTCCTGGCCCCCTCTCCGATGCCGGCGGCCGACTCGACGAACACGGTGTTCGAGGATCCGCTGGAGGCACCACCCGCGACCGCTCCGATTCCCTCGACGATCAGGGCCGAGCGCAGCCGTGGGAAGGTGCCGTCGGGGGCGGCAATGTCGGCCTGACGAGCGAGCCCGGTCATGGTGCCCATCGCGTCGAAGAAGTTCGTGAACACGAGGGTGAAGACGAGCATCGTGGCCGCGACTCCACCGATGCGAGAGAAAGCGCCGAACGAGAACTGGCCCACAAGAGACAGGTCCGGCAATGAGACGAGGCCCTTGGGCAGAACCGGTGCATTCAGGTTCCAGCCGGCAGGGTTGGTGCCGAGCGACGGGCCGACCCTGAAGATGGCCTCGAGAATGATTGCGATGATCGTCGTCGCCACGATGCCGATGAGGAGCGCCGCCGTCACCTTGCGAGCCATGAGCACGCCGATGATGACGAGGCCGATCACGAAGACGATGGTGGGCAGCGTCGTGATCGAGCCGCCGATTCCAAGCTGCACCGGCGGCGAGTCGGCGCCGCTCGTGCGGACGAACCCGGAGTCGACGAGGCCGATGAAAGCGATGAACAGACCGATGCCGACCGTGATGGCGGTCTTGAGAGCGGGTGGCACGGCTTTGAAGATGAGCGATCGGAGCCCGGTCGCGGCAAGCACGACGATGACCAGACCCTCGACGACGACGAGGCCCATCGCCTCGGGCCAGGTGACGTCTTTGACGACGCTCACCGCGAGGAACGAGTTGATGCCGAGACCGGCAGCGAGCCCGAACGGGAGGCGCGCGACCAACCCGAAAAGGATGGTCATCACACCCGCGGTGAGGGCAGTCACGGCGCCGACCTGGGCATTCTGGAGCCAGTGGCCGGCGATGTCCTTCGCAGCCTGATCACCGGAGAATCCACCGAGGATGAGGGGATTGAGGATGACGATGTAGGCCATCGTCACGAAGGTGACGAGACCTCCCCGGACTTCACGGGCCCAGTTCGACCCGCGCTTGGTGATCTCGAAAAAGCGGTCGACCGCGGGCAGGATCCTGCCCGGCGTGGTTGTGGTCATGGTGGTGCTCCCAGTGGTTCAGGCGGGTTTCGCTCCAGCCTAAACTCACCCCGTCACTCGGCGCGGCTGATGCCCCTGCTGATGATGGCCGAGGTGAGCGCCTCGACCGGTTCTCTGGCGGCACCGGGATTCGCGACGAGCACGTAGTCGACATCGCCGAGGGCGGGCAGATCAAAGCGATTCGAAACCTTGACGAGGTCGTTGGGGATAAGGGAGTACGGGAACACCGCGACGCCCATCCCCGCTCGGACCGCCGCGAGTACCCCATTGACATCGCGCGTGTTGCAGGTGATGCGCCAAGTGCGTCCGGCGCCTTCGAGGGCATCGATGGCCATCTGCCGACTGAGGCTCGGCGCCTGGTAGGTGATCAACGGCACCGGCAGGCCCTCTTCGATCCTCAGGCGTTCCTGCGCCATCCAGACCATCGGATCGCCGGCGACCCGCACACCGTCCTCGTACTCCCCCGCGTTCTGCTTCACGAAGATGAGATCGAGCTGGCCAGACGCGAGCCGGCGCCGCAGCGGCATCGACTGATTGACTGTCAGCTCGAGGTTGATCTGCGGGTAGAGCTGTCGGAAGTGGCGCAGGATCCGGGGCAATTGAGTGATCGCGAGATCGTCGGCCGCTCCGAACCGCAGTCGCCCTCGCATAGCGGAGCCCGAGAAGTAGCTCTCGGCGGCCGCGTGCGCGGCGAGGATCGTCCGGGCGAAACCCGCCATCGCGTCACCGTTGTCGGTCAGAGCGACCTCTCGGGTGTCGCGGGCGACGAGGGTTCGGCCGGCCGCCTTCTCCAGCTTCGAGACGTGCTGGCTGACCGTGGGCTGGCTCACGCCGAGCCGTAGGGCGGCCTGCGTGAAGCTGTGCGTCTCAGCGACGACGAGGAACGTGCGAAGCAGGATCGGGTCGTACACGGGGCTCCTCCTCGGGGCGTCGATTGCGGGGCGTCAACTGCGGGGCGTCACCTGCCCTGCGTCAACTGCCGTGCATCATTACAAAATCCAATAGCACTGATTATGCCCATTCGGGAACCAAATGTGAACGCTGCCCGTACCGTTGAGGGGTATCACTTTTCCACCCCCGACCTCAGGACTCCCCGCGTGACCTCGTCGACGACGACAGCCTTCCCACCCACCGAACCACTCTCAACCATCACCGAACGCCCTCCGTGGCGTCACACCTTCATCGCCCTCGCCGTCCCCAACTTCCGCATCTGGACCTCCGGCAACCTCATCGCCATGACCGCCGGCTGGATGCAGCGCGTCGCTCAAGACTGGCTGGTCCTCGAGCTCACCGGCAGTGCCACGAAAGTCGGCATCACCGTGGCCATGCAGTTCGCCCCGATGCTGTTCTTCGGGCTCCTCGGCGGGGTGCTCGTCGACCGACTCTCGAAGCGCATGCTGATGATGTTCACCCAGGCGACCTTCGCGATCCTCAGCCTCGGGCTCGCCGCCCTCACGCTCACCGGCAACGTCGAAGCATGGATGGTCTGGGGCATCGCCTTCATCACCGGGCTCGTGACGGTGATCGACAACCCGGCCCGCCAGGTGATCGTTACCGAGCTCGTCGGTCAGAAGAACCTCCGCAACGCGATCAGCATCAACTCCTCCGTCTTCCAACTCGGCGGCATGATCGGGCCGGCCCTCGCCGGCGTCCTGCTGGTCGCCGTCGGCGCGGGCTGGGCCTTCGCCATCAACGGAGCGGCCTGCATCCTGGTCGTCATCATGCTCTCGATGCTTCGCACCTCGCAG
>JAODMX010000057.1 GCA_025464735.1 Frondihabitans sp.
CGATCCAGTTGTTCCTGGAGTTCAGCGAGTGAGAGGAGCTTCGCGCGGAGGCCGTGGTCGAGTGCGAGTACGGCCTGCCGCAGTGGCGCGCCGATCGCGAGGTCGAGTGCCGTCCGTGCGGGCGCGGTCACGAGGACGCCATGGACCTCCCGGATGTCGCCGTCCTCGAGCACGGCGGAGTGCCGAAGGAGTGTCGTGCCGCCCGTGGCTCCGGTGCCGCCGATCTCGACCACGTGAATCCGCTCGGGCCACGGGCCGAGACGAGGGAACTCCCAGAATGCCGCGGCCGAGGAGTGCGAGATGACGACCGCCGTGCGTGCGCGGGTGACCGCGGCGATGGCGCGCATGACGTACCGCTGCCGCTCGTCCAATCGGTCCCACTGCCGTCGGCGCAGGTAGCGCCCGGGCGCGAGCCGAACGAGGTCGCCCCGGAGACAGGCCCGGCGGATTGCGCTGTCGTCGAAACCGGAGCGCACCAGAACGTCGGGCCCAGGGTCGAAGTCGCAGCACATCGACCCACTCTGACTGGTTGCCAGTCGGCACCGCTGCGACAAGCTATGGAACTGGGGATAACTCCCCTGTCATCCAGACTGTGGGCGAGTGGCCGAGACGGTAACCGCGAACCACTAAAGGCGCGCCTTGACCTCGGCGAGCGACGGGTTGGTGGCCGAGGAACCATCGGGGAACAGAACGGTCGGGACCGTCTGGTTGCCGCCGTTCACGCTCTCGACGATCTCGGCAGTGCCGGGGACCTCCTCGATGTTGACCTCGGTGAAAGCGATGCCGTCTTTCGTGAGCTGCTGCTTCAAGCGGGCACAGTAGCCGCACCACCCGGTCGAGAACATGGTGATGGTGCCTGCCTCGGGTACGTACGAAGCGGTCGCGGTCGAAGTCATGGGTCTAGGGTACGTCGCTCCGGTGACGACGGCCAGGCAGGATCCGGGTGTTAGCTGAAAGCACCGCATCCTCATCGAAAGGCGCCCCCACCATGGCCCAGACCGTCGCCGACCAGCTCATCGCCCAGCTCCTGACCGCCGGGGTGAAACGCATCTACGGCATCGTCGGCGACAGCCTCAACCCGGTGGTCGACGCGGTTCGTCGCACGGGGGGATCGGCGAAGGGCGGAATCGACTGGATCCACGTTCGGCACGAAGAGGCGGCTGCGTTCATGGCCTCCGCCGATGCGCAGCTCACCGGCGAGCTCGCGGTGTGCGCCGGATCCTGTGGCCCCGGCAACCTGCACCTGATCAACGGTCTCTACGACGCGCACCGATCGGGTGGCCCGGTCCTCGCGATCGCCAGCCACATCCCGGCGAAGCAGATCGGCTCGTCGTACTTCCAGGAGACCCATCCCGACCGGCTGTTCGTCGAGTGCTCCGGCTACAGCGAGATGATCTCCACGGCCGAGCAGTCGCCGCGCGTCGTGGCCAGCGCCATCCGGCACACCCTCGCAGGCAACGGGGTCAGCGTTATCACGCTGCCGGGCGATGTGGCGGAGTTCGATGCGGGCGGCCACGTCCCGAGCTTCGTCACGACGAGACCGGCGAGCCTGGTTCCGGATCCTGAGGATCTCAAGGCTCTCGCCGACGCTCTCAACTCGGCGAAGACGGTGGCCCTCTTCGTTGGCGCAGGCGCCGTCGGCTCACACGATCTCGTGGTCGAGCTTGCGGAGGCGCTCAAGGCGCCGGTGGGGCACTCGATGCGCGGCAAGGACATCATCCAGTACGACAATCCCTACGACGTCGGCATGACCGGCCTCCTCGGCTACGGGGCGGCGCACGCCGGGATCCACGACGCCGACGTGCTGCTCCTTCTCGGCACCGACTTCCCGTACGAGCAGTTCCTGCCCGACGGAGACGCGGTGAAGATCGCGCAAATCGACGCGAACGCGGCGAACATTGGCCGCCGAGCTGACGTCCATCTGCCTGTGCACGGCGATGTCGCGGCTACCCTGCGGGCGCTGCTGCCGTTGGTGAAGCCGAAGACGAACCGGAAGTTTCTCGACCAGATGCTCAAGAAGCATCAGAAACTGATGACCGGAGTCGTGGGCTCGTACACGAAAGACGCCACGAAGATCGTCCCGATCCACCCCGAGTTCGCGGCGTCGCTGCTCGATCAGGTCGCGGCCGACGATGCTGTTTTCACCGCTGACACCGGCATGTCGAACGTCTGGAGCGCTCGCTACATCACGCCCAACGGGCGGCGCCGGATCATTGGCTCCTACCTGCACGGATCAATGGCGAACGCGCTGCCGCAGGCGATCGGCGCCTCCTTCGCCTACCCCGGGCGGCAGATCGTGTCGATGTCGGGGGACGGCGGACTGTCGATGCTGCTCGGCGAGTTGGTCACCGTCGCCGCGTACAAGGTGCCGGTCAAGATCGTGGTCTTCAACAACTCGACCCTCGGCCTGGTCAAGGTGGAGATGCTCGTCGCGGGCTTCCCCGACTTCGGCGTGGACGTTCCGGCGACCGACTACGCGGCCGTCGCCCGGGCGCTCGGGATCCATGCGGTGCACGTCGACGACCCGCGCGACCTTGAGGACGCGCTCGAGGCCGCCTTCGAGCACGACGGACCCGCGCTGGTCGACATCGCGACCGACCCGCGTGCGCTGTCGCTCCCGCCGACGATCACGGGCGCGCAGGTGAAAGGGTTCGCACTCGCGATGTCGAAGGTCGTGATGAACGGCGGGGCGGGAGAGGCGGTCGCCATGGCGCGCTCGAACCTCCGCAACCTGCCGCGCCCGTAGCGGCAGGAGGGCGGGGAAGGAACGGGGCGTCAGCTGGGAGCGTCGCTCCGGAGGCCGACGAGCCGCTCGATCGCCGCCACGGGGATCCCGAGCCAGGCAGGCCGATTGCGCGACTCGTACAGGGCCTCATAGACGGCTTTGTCGATCTCGAACGCGTCGAGCAGCGCCTGCTGTGATCGGATGTCGACGCCCGTGCCTTGGACATAGCCGTCGATGAAGGCGAGGCGAGACGCCGCCGCCCAGTCGGCGGCGTCGATGCGAGGCCGCTCCTGTGCGAGGGACCCGGCGACGTAGTCGAAGGAGCGGAGCATCCCCGCGACGTCTCGCAGGGGCACGTCGGGTCGGGAGCGTTCGGGCATGGGGCGGAGCGGCTCACCCTCGAAGTCGAGTAGAACCCAGCCGCGCTCCGGTGTCTGGATGGCCTG
>JAODMX010000106.1 GCA_025464735.1 Frondihabitans sp.
ATCCCACTCCCATGGTGGTACGAAGCATGAAGTTGTAGGTGCGGGAGATGAACTCGCGTTTGCTTCCCCGGATAACCCTGGCTGCGCGAGCAAGTCGAGTGCCGATTGCGAGGTCGGAGTGGCCTGAGAGAAGCGGAGCCACCAGAGGGAGCAGGGCGGCGAGATCGGTCGAGAGGTCTTCGTCAACGTACACGAGAACGTCTGCCTCGGAGGCAGACCAGACAGCCTTGAGAGCGCGCCCGCGCCCCTTTTGATCGAGATGGACTGCCTTGATCCGCGGAAGGTTTTCGGCGAGGCCGTTCGCGATGGCCGCGGTGTTATCCGTTGACGCGTTGTTGGCGATGGTGATTCGCCAGCTGTTGGTCATGTGAACGCTGAGGAAGTCGTGGAGCCGTTGAACATGGTGGGCGAGAGTGCCCTCCTCGTTGTAGCACGGCACAACGATGTCAACTTCGAGGCGTTCCTGCGGATCAGTCATAGAACCACTGTGCGAAGGGCGCATGCACGAATGCCGTCCGGCCCCTATGC
The DNA here is from genome assembly GCA_025464735.1 of Frondihabitans sp. The sequence continues at coordinate 529 of JAODMX010000106.1, forward strand.
CAGCTCTAAGAATCATTCTTCGCGGCGTCGGAGCATGAAAATGTGGCGGCGCCCCTGCAGGGGCGCCGCCACTCATGTCACGGAATTCAGTACCGGGCTACGCCTTGGGTGACGAGAGGTCGTACACCGTGGTGCCACCCACCGTCTTCGCGGTGTAGTTCGCTTTGACCCAGGTTTGGATCGCGCTCGCCGACGACGAGCCGCCCATTCCGCCGCCCATTCCGGATCCGCTGGAGATGTAGTAGCCGATGTCGCCGGCCTTCACGTACGCCTCGAACTGAGCCAGGGTCGGGGTCGGATCGTCGCTCCACCCGCCGATCGCCATGACAGCGGTACCGCTCGACAGTTCCAGAGTGGCAGCCGACTGGTCGTTGTTCACTGCTGCCGCCCAGCGTGCCGTCGACTTCGCGAGAAGCTTGTCGAGAGCTGCCGAGGACGAGGCACCGCCGCCGCCACCGGTGCCACCACCGGCGCCCTGCGCGTCTCCTGACGAGGACCCGTCTGTCGTCGTGCCGCCCTGGGATGTCGACGGCGCTTCGCCGGTCGGCGCTCCGCCCGTTCCCGTTCCACCGGGGCGCGTGCCGCTCGGCCTGGTGCCCGACGGTCTGGTCCCGCCTGAACCGGTGGGCGGTGTTCCGCCGGCTTCGGTTGACGAACCCGTTCCGCCGCCGCCGAAACTTCCCCCGCCCCCGCCCATACCGCCGCCGATACCCCCGGAGGAGGACGACCCGACACTGGGAATGGAGCCGCTGTGCGCGACCGACGCCGTAGCGATGGCGTACGCACCCGAACCGCCGAAGGCGAAGAGTGCCCCGGCGAGTGCGCCAATGAAAGTGACCCGTCGGAACGCTGCGATCGAGCCGATCACGAACGCGACGGCCGACACCGACGCACCGATGAGCACGACCCAGCGGAGCCAGGGCAGCCAGGTGGCGTTCTCCGAGAGAAGGTGGAACGACCAGGCACCTGTCGCAACCGTGGCCACCGCGAGGCCGAGCCGGCCGAGCCAGGTCGCGCGCTGCTTCCACAGCACGACGCCGCCCATACCGACGAGAGCGGCGATCGCGGGCGCCAGAGCGACCGTGTAATAGGGGTGGATGGTTCCGCTGGTGTAGCTGAAGACGAGCCCGGTCACGACCAGCCAGCCGCCCCAGAGAACGAAACCGGACCGCAGGATGTTGGTGCGTGATCGGCGTCCCGCGATCACGATTCCGAGAACCATCAGAAGCAAAGCCGCGGGCAGGAGCCAGGAGATCTCGAGGCCCATCTCGCTGCTGAACAGGCGGTCGAGTCCGGTCGATCCGCCGAAGCTGCTGCCCGCGCCGCCGCCGCCACCTGCTCCGCCGCCGCCACCACCGTTTCCGGCTCCGGATCCGAAGAACCGACCGAGGCCGTTGTACCCGAGAGCCAGCTCAAGGACGGAGTTGTTGGTCGAGCCCCCGATGTAAGGCCGGGAGTCGGCGGGCCAGAGAGACACGATCGCAACCCACCAGCCTGCACCGATCACCACGCCAACGATGGCGCCGAGGATGTGCAGGAGACGCTTGCCCAGACCCACGGGAGCTGCGAGCAGATAGACGAGCACGAATGCCGGCGCCACCAGGAGCCCCTGAAGCATTTTCGTGATGAACGCGAATCCGAGCAGGAGGCCAGCAAATGCCAGCCACTTCCAGCTCGCTCGGGGTACAGCGCGCACAACGGCATAGGCCGCAGCCGTCATCAGGAGGACGAGCAGCGCATCCGGGTTGTCGAAGCGGAACATCAGTGCGGCGGCCGGCGTGAACGCGAGGGCCAAGCCGGCGATCAGGCCACCGGACGCCGCCAACCGCGGGCCGAAGGCGGCCAGGCTGCGGCGCACCGCCGCGAAGAGCAGCGCGACCGCGGCGACACCCTCGAGTGCCTGCGGCACCAGAAGGCTCCAGCTGTTGAATCCGAAGATTCGGGCGCTGAGGTCCATCAGCCAGAGCGACGCCGGTGGTTTGTCGACCGTGATGAAGTTGGACGAGTCCAACGAGCCGAAGAACATCGCCTTCCAGCTCTTGGACCCCGCCTGGACGGCAGCGGCATAGAAACTGTTGGCGGTCCCGCTCGCGGACAACCCGACCAGGTAGAGCAAGGCGGTCGCGA
>JAODMX010000135.1 GCA_025464735.1 Frondihabitans sp.
GAGCGGTAGTTGAGGAGAGCCATCCGTCGGGCGAGCGCAAGACCGCGATAGGGACCATCACCGTCGAGGGCCTCGTAGTAGTCGCCATCGGCGAACTTCGGATCCATGTGGATCGCCTCGATCTGGACGATGTTGAGCGCGATCTGGTCGGCGCTCGTCAGAGCCGTCGTCGAAAGCGCCGCAACACGCTCGACCCGTGCTGGGTGAGCCACCGCCCACTCGAGGGCGTGCATGCCGCCCATCGAGCCGCCGATCACGGCCTGCCACGTCGTGATGCCCAGGGCGTCCGCGAACCGGACCTGGGCCTCGACCTGGTCGCGGATCGTGAGATGCGGGAAACGCGCACCCCACTCCAGACCGTTGTCGTCGAGAGAGGCAGGCCCGGTGGATCCCTGGCAGCCGCCCAGCATGTTGGGAGCGACGACGAACCACCGATCGGTGTCGATCGCGAGGCCAGGGCCGACGATCCCACCCCACCAGCCGGCCGTCCTGTGCCCCGCACCAGCAGGCCCCACGAGATGACTGTCGCCCGTGAGCGCGTGCAGGACCAGGACGACGTTGGAGTCGTCGGCAGCGCGCTCGCCGAAGGTCTCGTACGCGATTCGTGGATGGGGCAGGATCCGGCCGCTCTCGAGGGTGAGATCGTCGAGCGTCACAAAACTCCGGTCGCCGACCGGGTCGCCCTCACGCCACGCACCCGTGGTCGGCGGCTTGCCCAGCATCGACAGCCGCGTGCGCTCGGTGATGACGCTCGAGGGCACGGTGTCTTCGGGGGTCGTCTGCGAGTCCATTTGCTCCAAGCATGGCAACAAAGAGCCGGCACCGCAGGACTGTTACATTCCTGCGGTGCCGGCCAGTGCGGATCCTTTTGGTCAGTTGCTTTTCAGGAGCGCTTCGGTCACGCCGCGGGCGGCGGCGAAGCCGGCCTCGAGGTCGGCCTTCAGGTCGTCGACGTTCTCGAGACCCACCGACAGGCGAACGAGACCGGGGGTGACGCCCGTGGTCAGCTGCTGCTCGGGGGTGAGCTGCGAGTGCGTCGTCGACGCGGGGTGGATGACGAGGCTGCGGACATCACCGATGTTCGCGAGGTGGCTGAACAGCCGCAGGCCGTCGACGAGAGCCCGACCGGCGTCGACTCCGCCCTTGAGTTCGAACGAGAGGACGGCACCGACCCCCTTCGGGGCGTACTTGTTCGCAGCGGCGTACCAGGGGCTCGTGGGCAGACCCGCGTAGTAGACGGCGGCCACGTCGTCACGCGCGTCGAGCCACTCCGCGATCTCCTGGGCGTTCTGCACGTGGCGCTCGATGCGGAGCGACAGTGTCTCGATGCCCTGGATGAGTGCGAAGGCGGTGTCGGGCGAGTTCGAGGATCCGAGGTCGCGAAGCAGCTGCACGCGAGCCTTGATGATGTAGGCGAGCGGATCACCGACGGCGGCGGTGTAGCTGGCGCCGTGGTAGCTCGGATCGGGCTCGGTCAGCTCGGGGAACTTCTCGACGTTCTTCGACCACTCGAACTTTCCGCCGTCCACGATCAGTCCGCCGATGACGGTACCGTGCCCGCCGAGGAACTTGGTGGCCGAGTGCACGACGATGTCGGCACCGTGCTCGAACGGACGGATGAGGTACGGCGTCGCGATCGTGTTGTCGACGATCAGCGGCACGCCGCTCTCGTGAGCGATACCCGAGACCAGCTCGATGTCGAGGATGTTGATCTTCGGATTCCCGATCGTCTCGGCGAAGAAGAGCTTCGTGTTCGGGCGCACTGCGCGGCGCCACTCGTCGGCGTCGTCCTGGTTCTCGACGAAGGTGGTTTCGATCCCCAGCTTCGCCAGGGTGTACTTGAAGAGGTTGTAGGTACCGCCGTAGATCGACGACGATGACACGATGTGGTCGCCGGCTCGGGCGATGTTCAACACGGCCAGGGTCTCCGCCGCCTGCCCGGACGAGACCAGGAGAGCCCCGGATCCTCCCTCGAGGGCTGCGATCCGCTGCTCCACGACGTCGTGGGTCGGATTCATGATGCGCGAGTAGATGTTGCCGAACTCGGCGAGGGCGAAGAGGTTCGCGGCGTGCTGCGAGTTGTCGAAGACGTACGAGGTCGTCTTGTAGATGGGAGTCGCGCGAGCGTGGGTCGTCGGGTCGGGCTGCGCCCCGGCGTGGATCTGCTGCGTTTCGAACTTCCAGTCGTGGGGCTGATCGGTCATGGTGTGCTCCTCGGGGGTGGTCGTCGCTGACGGAACGTCTGATGCCCGTGAGCCTAGGCTCGAGCTCCGCACCGCCACAATGGAGAGAGACACGCGACGTAATCCGCCCTCTGGCAGGTCTCACGGCGCGGATCTCAGACGTAATGACGATGAAAGGACGAAGGACGCAGATGGCGAAACGAGTTGTGGTCACGGGAGCGAGCTCCGGCATCGGCGAGGCGACCGTGAGGTTGTTCCGCGAGCACTCGTGGGACGTCTTGGCTGTGGCACGCCGTGAAGACCGACTGCGGGCACTCGCCGATGAGACCGGTGCCCGGTGGTTCGTCGCGGACGTCACCGACGACGCCGACATGAAAGCCCTGCGGGATCACGTCGAAGCGACCGGGCCGCTGCATGCCCTGATCAACAATGCCGGCGGTGCCTTCGGGCTCGACACCGTCGAGAACTCATCGATCGACGACTGGCAGAAGATGTTCGACGTCAACGTTCTCGGTACCAAGCGGGCGATCGCATCTCTCCTGCCCTCTCTTCGGAGAGGCGCCATCGATCAGGGATCCGGTGACATCGTCACCGTCACGTCGATCGCCGGCCACGTCGCCTACGAAAACGGCGGCGGATACAACGCCGCCAAGTTCGCCGAACACGCGCTCGTCGCAGCCCTTCGGCTCGAGCTGAACGGCGAGCCTCTTCGAGTGATCGAGATCGCGCCGGGCATGGTCAAGACCGACTTCTCCCTCGTGCGGTTCGACGGAGACCAGGCGAGAGCCGACGCCGTCTACGAAGGCGTGGTCGACCCGCTCACCGCAGACGACATCGCCGAGGCGATCGTGCACTCGGTCGAGCTGCCGTCGCACGTCAACGTCGATCTGGTGACCATCAAGCCGGTTGCCCAGGCGGCTCCGAGCAAACTCGCGCGGGGCGAGCTGACCGTCCGCGACTGAGTGACTGAGCGACTGGGCGACTCAGCCGATCGAGACGAGTTCGGTGACGTCATCGCGAGGCAGGGTGTCAGCCACGGCAGAGACCTCCAACTCGAGGAGCGAAACCCACCCTCCCGCTGACGACAGGAACGCCGTGTCGGACGCGTCGCGGCCCGTGGCGATCCGCACCAGGGTCTGACGAGGCGCGAGCGTCGTGGCATCGACGACGTGCCACCGCCCATCGACGAGTGCTTCCGCCACGGCGTGGAAGTCCATCGGGAGAAGGCCGGGCGCGTACACCGAGACCAGGCGCGCCGGCACGTCGAGGGCCCGGAGCAGAGCGATGACGAGGTGCGCGTAGTCCCGGCAGACACCACGCCGATCGAGAAGCGTCTGGACCGCGCCGTCCGTCGGCTGACTCCAGCCGGGCACGTAGCTCAGGCGAGCACCCACCCACGAGCTCACCGCCGCCAACAGATCGATGCCGGAAAGCCCCGCGAACTCGCTTCGCGCAGTCGGACCGAGAGTGTCCGACTCGCAATACCGGCTGGGGCGCAGGTACTGGATGGCGTCGAGGGGAACGACCCCGATCGGATCCTGACGCCCGTCGACCTCGACTCGATAGTCGATCTCGACGCGACCAGCGGTCACCCGGGCGAGGTGGAGGCGGGTGCCACGATCATCCAGGAGCTCAGTCGCGGGGAGATCGTGCCCGCCCTGCTGGATCCGGAGGGTGTCCGTCGCCCGCTGCCCTGCCGAGACCGCGATCGAGAGCACGAGATCAGCGGGGGACGCCGCGTCGAGGACGAGCCGGCAGAACGCGGTGCGCTTCATCCGTCGAGCATGGCATGGCTTCGCGCGGAGTGGTCATCCGTGAGCTCCTGCGCGACCCCGTTCGCCGAGATCTGCACGAGATGGCCGCCCCACAGCTCGAGGTCGGGCTCTGTCAGGCTCCAGAGAGTCAGTCCACTGTCGAGGTCGAAGGCCATGAGCGTCGACATGCCCGCGGGAGACGTCGAGTCGAGTGTGTACCCCGTCGTTGTTCCCTCCCCGACGATGTCGGCGCCGCGCGGGATGTTCGCGGTGAACCGAGGCTGCCCGGTCGCACCGTCGAACACAGTGACGTCGAGCGATGTGGCGCCCTCGTGCACGGTCGCGGTGCCGACGACGTCATCGGTCGTGGAACCGTCCGGAGTGCCGTTGACCTGCCCGTTCAGTGATGTCGTCCACCGCGGTACCCCTGTCCGCTTGTCGTGGCAGGTGACCGTCGACGAGCTCGACACCAGCACGCACGATCGGGAGACGTTCAGAGCGGAGATCGCGGCGGCAGGGGTCGACCAGACCCGGTGACCGCTCGAGTCGTACAGCAGCAGCGACGCTTCGACGCCCACACCGAGGCTCACCGTGACGGCGAGAACCTGGTCACCCATGACGAGAATGCCCTGGTTGCGCCACAGATCGGCCCCCCAACGGGACTCGTCGCCCGTGACGCCGTCGACCGTCAGCGTCTCGGTCGGCATCGGAATGATCAGCCGGTCGGGCAGCATCTCCGGGAAGATCGTCGACGACAGGGAACCGGTCCACACGGTCTTCGAGAGGTCGCCTACTCGCCGGAGGTAGTAGGTGTCGAGGGTGCCTCCGCTGTCGGGCACCACGCTCAGCACGAGGTCGCCAGACACTCCGAAATTGATCACCTCGTCGGACTGCGAGACGGCTGCGGAACTCACCGTCCGCCCGGTGTCGACATCGAGTGAGAGAAGCCGGTCGCCCAGCGAGCCGTCGACGCCGACCACCACCACTCCGGCGACCCGCGAGGCATGCCAGACCAGCGAGGAGACGGTCATGTCGAGGTCGCGGCTGAGATCACGCTTCCAGACGACCGCGCCGGTCACAGGATCCAGCATGGTCAGGATCCCCGGCGTGTCCGGGCTGTCCTCGCCACAGGCAGCGGTCGCCGCCGACGAGTCCGGCGACGGCAGGGTCGCGGTCACCACCTCACGGTGCCGGCCCACAGTGTCCGCGTGGAACGCGAGGCACCGGGCCGGCGCGGTCCGCGAGAAGGTCCGCGCCAGATCGAGACTCCAGCCCGACGCCGTCGGACGTGACCTCACATCGACGAAGGAGGTGCCCCCGTACGGCTTCATCGAGCCGTAGACCGGCTGCAACACGGTCCCGAGAACCGCAACGAGCGCGATGACGACGGCGAGGGCCAGGTACCCGAACGCGACGCGGCGTGCGAGAGGGATCCGCCGCCGCGGGACGCCCCAGGTCGTCTCCGTCGAGAGACGAGAGGTGGTGAAGTCGGCCATCGACTCCGGGAGCGGGCCGGACAGACGCCCCGGAGCACCCTCGGCGCGAGTCGGGCGGGGCGGAACCCAGCCGGTCTCGTCGACGTCCATGCCGCTCCTCCACGAACCTGTCTCCGGCCCGATCCGCGCAGCGGGGGAGCAGTTCCAGGTCCGACCATCGTAATCGCGGCGCGCGTCCGGCCCCCGAGCGCGCGAGGCCCCTAGGGTCGGAGGAAGCCGCATTCGACCGGAGGGGAGCCATGCCACCGATCACCCGCCGTGCCTTTCTGACCGGCGCGACGCTCACGGGGATTACCGCGTCGGCGCTTGTCCTCGCCGGCTGCGCACCCACCACGCCGACACCGTCCCCCAGCCCGACGCACACCGGACCCACGAGCTGGACTGCCCTCGGCGCCGCAGTGACGGGAACCCTGCTTCGCCCGGACAGCGGCGACTACGCCACCGCCCGCCTCACCGAGAACCCGCGCTTCGACGATGCAATGCCGCTCGGGATCCTCCAGGCCGCCTCTGCGCTCGACGTCGCCGCCGGCCTGGCTTTCGCGCGGAACACCGGCACCCCCCTCGCCGTCCGAGCCGGCGGCCACAACTACGCCGGCTGGTCCGCCGGCGGCGCGACAGGCACCGACGTGAAGCCCTCCCTTGTGATCAGCACCGCGGCGCTCGACGGCATCGCGCTCGCGGCCGACGGGACCACCGCGACGATTGGGCCGGGGGCTCCGCTGGCTCTGGTGTACGAGACGCTCGGGGCGAAGGGGCGCGCAATCGGTGCGGGATCCTGCGGTACCGTCGCGATCGGCGGACTCACGCTCGGGGGCGGCGTCGGCGTGCTCAGCCGGTCGTTCGGCCTCACCTGCGATCAGCTGACCGGCGTCGAGATCGTCACGGCCGACGGCGTCGTGCACGACGCCTCCGCGTCGAGCGACACCGACCTGTTCTGGGCCTGCCGGGGCGGAGGCGGCGGATCCGTGGGCATCGTCACGTCGATGACCTTCACGACCCAGCCCGCTCCAGACATCACGATGTTCTTCGTCCAGTGGCCCTGGACCGACGCTCTCCAGGTCGTCTCCGCGTGGCAGAACTGGATGCCCGGCGCCGACGACCGGGTCTGGTCGACGCTGAAGCTCCTGGCCGGATCCGACCACACCGCGGGTCCGATCGTCGCCCTCTCGGGAACGTGGACCGGCCCCGAGGGAGACTTCGCCGCTCAGCTCGCGGGGCTGCTCCAGAACGTCTCTGCGGCACCGCTCGCCAACACGGCGACTCGGCACACCTACAGCGACGCCATGCTTCGGTACGCGGGCTGCGCGGGGGAGCCCGCCTCGGCGTGCACGACCGGCCCCGGCGGGGTGCTGAAGCGCGTGTCGGAGTCGGCGGCGTCGGCCATGGCGTACGACGACCTCGACTCGGCGGCGATCGCGGCACTTCTTGCGCAGGTCTCGGGCGCTTCGGGAGTGGCCGGTCTGACCGAGGGGGGAATCTCCCTGGACGCACTCGGTGGCGCCGTTGCGAAGATCGGCCCCGCCGACACCGCGTTTCCGCACCGGAAGGCTCGCTACACGGTCCAGTACACGGCGACGTTCGCGAACGGCGCTGCGACGGTGCCGTTCGACGGGTACGTGCGGGGCTTCCGCAAGACGATGTCGTCGTCGTGGGGTGAGGGCGCCTACGTCAACTACACCGACCCGTCGCTGACGGCGCCTGGCACAAGCTACTTCGCCGGCAATCTGGCTCGTCTCAGGTCGATCAAGAAGAAGGTCGACCCGACGACGCTGTTCCACCAGCCGCACTTCCTCTGAGGTGTCGCGGCGCAGGCCCTCCGGCCGCGAGTCAGCATTCGGTTCCGGCTGGTGTGGTCTCGTTCGGCGTGACCGGGAGTGGGGTGGACCACTACGGTTGTCTGCATGGTTCTCCTCCCCGATGACGCGCCGACTGATCCAGGTAGCAGCTCCACGTCTGGTGGTTCTCCCGGCGACGAGGCGTATCCGGCTACGGCAGGCCAGAGTGTCGTCGAGGCGGCCTCGCGCGACACGGTCCGTGAGATCGTCGGCTGGCTGGAATTCGGTGAGGCAGCCCGTGAGCTCGCGCAAGACGTCCTCGCGAGCGGCTTCCGACCCGACGTCGTCGTCGCGATCGCCCGCGGCGGTCTGGTGCTGGCGGGCGCGATCTCCTACGCCCTCGACACCAAGATGTGTGGCTCGATCAACGTCGAGTT
>JAODMX010000160.1 GCA_025464735.1 Frondihabitans sp.
AGCGGGCGGAGGCGTCGGAGCGGCTTACGACGTCTACGATGATCAGGCGGGCACCCGATGAGCGTCGACGCCGGAGTCATCCTGGAGCGCTGCGACCTCCTGGCCGGGCAGAGCAGCGATCCGGCGGGCATCGAGCGGGTCTACCTCTCGCCCGAGCACGCCGCCGTCAACCGGTTGGCGGGTCAGTGGATGTCCGATGCCGGCATGTCGACGCACACCGACGCCGCCGGAAATCAGATCGGCCGTTTCGAGGGAGCGACGCCCGGTTTGCCGGCCCTGCTCCTCGGTTCGCACCTGGACACGGTGCCGAACGCCGGGCGGTACGACGGGATCCTTGGCGTCATGCTCGCCATCGCCGTGGTCGACCGCCTGCGCGACGCCGGGGTGCAGCTTCCATTCGCCATCGAGGTCCTGGCGTTCGGTGACGAAGAGGGCACCCGTTTCGGGACAGCCCTGCTCGGATCCCGCGCGGTCGCCGGCACCTGGGAAGACTCCTGGTGGAATCTCCGCGACGCCGAGGGCACGACCCTGCGCGAGGCATTCGTCGAGTTCGGCCTCAACCCCGACGCGGTCGCTGACGCGGCGCACCAGCCAGCCGGGGTCGTCGGCTACCTCGAGGCCCACATCGAGCAGGGCCCCTACCTCGAGGAGGGCGATCGGGCGCTTGCCGTCGTCTCCTCCATCGCGGGAGCGCGCCGCTTCGCCCTGACCCTGATCGGCGAAGCCGGCCATGCCGGCGGCGTCCCCTTCCACCGCCGTCACGACGCCCTCGCCGGAGCCGCCGAGATCGTCCTCGCGGTCGAGAGGCTCGCCCGCGACGCGGGCTGCATCGCCACCGTCGGCCGGCTGCAGGCTTTTCCCGGCGGCGTCAACGTCATCCCCGGTCGGGTCGAGTTCAGCCTCGACATTCGGGCGGAGATCGACTCCGCGCGCGACACCGTGTGGGACGCCATCCAGGCGGTCGCCGACGAGACCTGCCGTCGTCGCGGTCTGACGTTCGAGGTGGAGGAGACCCACAACGCTCCGGCTGTCCGCGCCGCATCGCACTTGCAGAGCGTCATCGGTCGGGGGATCCAGGCGACCGGCGATCAGGATCCCACGGTCCTGTTCTCCAAAGCCGGCCACGACGCCATGGCCATCGCCGACCTGACCGACTGGGCCATGCTGTTCGTTCGCAACGGCCGTGGTGGCATCAGTCACCACCCGGACGAGACGGTCACCGCGGCGGACGTCGAAGTCGCCCTCGACGGGTTCGAGGCGGCCGTGCTCGCGCTGGCTGCAACCTACCGCCCATGAACGGCGACATCATGGCCCGGATCGACTCCGGCTATGGTGCGCTCTCGCCGCAGGAGCAGCGTGCGGCGGACTTCATCCTCGACCACCTGGCCGACCTGGCGGTTTTCTCCGCGACCGAGATCGCTCAGGGCAGCGGCGTGTCGAAGGCGACCGTGTCACGGCTGTTCAGGCGCCTGGGTTTCGCCGATGCCCAGGAAGTTCGCGACCAAGCCCGGGCCTCGCGTCGTCGCGGCGTTCCGGTGGGCTCCGTCGGCGACTCCTCGACCCACCTCGAAGCGGAGCGCGACAACCTCGAGACCATGCTGCGTGGGCTTGCCGACGGCCGTCTCGAGCGCGCCGTCTCGCTGATTGCTCGGGCACGGCAGGTCGTCGTTATCGGTTTCCGCAACAGTTACCCCGTGGCGTTGCACCTGCGACAGCAACTCGCCCAGGCGCGCGACGGCGTTCGCCTCGTGCCCCAACCGGGTCAATCGGTCGCCGAGGAGATCGTCGGTCTCAGCAGCGACGACGTCGTGGTCCTGCTGGGTTTTCGACGCCGGCCAGCCGGATTCGATTCCCTTGTCAAGGCGGTGTCGTCACGCCGGATCCCGATGGTCCTGATCAGCGAAACAGCCCCTCTCGGAGACGCGGCGAGCACGGTGCGCCTCGTTGCGCCGATCGACAACCCGTCGCCGTTCGACTCGTACGCGGCACCCATGAGCCTCGCCGGCCTCCTGGCATCCGGGGTGCTTGCGACGAACCCCCAGAGCTCCCGGGCTCGCATCGCGGACATCACGGGTCTCTACGGGTCGCTCGGAGAGCTCGAAGGACACCGACCCGAGTAGCAGCCGGCCAGCAGGAGAACCTGCGCTCGCCCGGATCCGGCGTCAGGCCCGGCGAAGAAGACGCGGAGCCCGAGCGTCGGTCTCGACGTCGACTCCGCCCACCCAGGTCGTCACCACCCGCCCGCGCAGCTCGCTTCCGTCGAAGGCGCTCACGGGGTTCTTGTGAGCGAGTTGGGTCGCGTCAACGACGGAGACCTGGTCGGGATCGAAGGCGACCAGGTCGGCCCTGGCGCCCACCGCGATCCTGCCCTTGTCGCCGAGCCCGACCAGGTCGGCCGTGCCCGTCGACATCCACGCCAGCACGCGAGACAGCGGAATGCCCCGTTGAGCGGCCCCCGTCCACACGGCACGGAAGCTGAGCTCAAGGCCCGAGATGCCACCCCAGGCGACGTCGAAGTCGCCGCCGCCCGCAAACTTCAGCTCGGGCGTCGACGGGGAGTGGTCGGATGCGACGATGTCGATGGTGCCGTCTGCCAAGCCGCCCCAGAGCAGCTCCTGGTTGTGGGCGTCGCGAATGGGCGGACAGCATTTGTATTGGGTGGCACCGTCGGGAATGTGCTCGGCGTCGAACGACAGGTAGTGCGGGCACGTCTCGACCGTGATCCGTAGCCCCTCGGCCTTGGCGGCCCTGATCTGCTCGAGCGCCTGCGCCGACGACAGATGAAGGATGTGCGCCCGGCCACCGGTGGCGCGCACGGCCTCGATGACGTGCTCGATGGCCGACCCCTCGGAGCTGTCGGGGCGCGATTTCACGAAAGCGTCGTAGGAAGGCCCCTCGGGTGCGGGCGCAGCATCGAGCCCGGCCGGGTCTTCCGCATGCACGATCAGCAGACCGTCGAACGCCGCGATCTCGGCCATGGCCTCGAAGAGCTGGGCCGTGTCGAGGTGAGGAAACTCATCGACGCCGGAGGGCGAGAGGAAGCACTTGAAGCCAAAGACCCCCGCGTCGTGGAGAGGCTTGAGGGCACCGAGATTCGACGGCACGGCCCCACCCCAGAAGCCGACGTCGACGACCACCTGAGGCAAGGCCGCCTCGCGCTTGATCTCGAGCGCCTCCACCGTGGTCGTCGGCGGGATGCTGTTGAGCGGCATGTCGACGATGGTCGTGACGCCACCCCGGGCAGCCGCTCGGGTTGCCGTCGCGAATCCCTCCCACTCCGTTCTGCCGGGCTCGTTGACGTGGACGTGACTGTCGACGATGCCGGGGATGAGCACCTGACCATCGGGAAGCGTGACGTCGTCGATCGCGTCAAGAACGGCGTCGACCGGCTCGATGCCGACGATGTGACCGCCTCGCAAGGCGACCGCAGCCGCTCGAAACTCCCCCTCTACGAGGACGCGGCTGCTGCGAATGACACGGTCGAGGGGGATGTCCTGGCTCACGCCCCTCAGCTTATTGCGGCGTGCGGCGTGATCTTCACGCGCGGCCTGGTCATCACCGTCACGCTCGATCCGAGCTGATTGCGTTCAGGATCCGTGACACACCGAATTCCCACGCCCGATCGACTTCACCACCGAGTCGGAAGTTCCCGTTGAGTTCCATCGCGATGAAGCCGGTAGCCCACGCGGTCAGCGTTCGGGCCGCGGGAAGCGCGTCGTCCGGCCCGGCCAGATCGGCAGCGACCCGAAGGATGGCTGCGCTCGCGGCGGCCCCGAACTCGTCACGGGCAACGGGAGTGCCCTCGCCGGGCGTCATGACCAGCTGAAACGCGACGGGTCGTTCATGGCCGAACGCTCGGTAGCTGTCCGCGAGTTCCGTGGGGCTCATCGCGGCATCGAGTCGGATGGCGAGTTCACTCAGCGTCGCCTCGGCGACGAACTGGATCAGCCGATCGCGGCTCTCCACGCGTTTATAGAGCGAAGGCGCACGGACTCCGACGCGCTGGGCGACGGCCTGCATCGTGAGCCCTCGGAGCCCATCGCTCTCCAGAATGTCTCTGGCGGCAAGCACGATTGCATCAAGAGAGGTTCTCTCCGGTGTGGGCATGAATTCAGTATAGCTATTGACCGTAGCCATAATGGCTAAGTACCATAGCCATCATGGAACTCACGCCTTCTCTCCACCGCATCGGCAACGACATCGTCGCTGCCTACCTCATCATCACCCCCGAGGGCGTGACGATCGTCGACGCCGGGCTCGCCGGCCACTGGCACGAGCTGCTCGCCGAACTCACCTCGCTGGGGCGTGGCCTCGACGACGTCAAAGGCCTCATCCTCACCCACGGCGACGGCGATCACGTCGGCTTCGCAGAACGCCTTCGGCGCGAACGCGCCGTGCCCGTCTACGTGCACGCCGCCGACGCGGCCCGCGCCAAGGGCGGCCCGAAACCAGCCAACGCAAAGCAGTCGATGAAAGTGGGGCCTATGCTCGGCTTCCTCGCCTACACAATCCGCAAGGGCGGGCTGCGCACGACCTGGCTCACCGAAGTCGTCGAGGTTCACGACGGTGAGACGCTTGACCTGCCGGGTGCACCGCAGATCATCGGCCTACCCGGTCACTCCGAAGGCAGCATCGCCGTGTTCGTCCCCTCCGTCGACGCGGTGTTCGTCGGGGACGGCCTCACCACCCGACACGTCCTCACCGGCAAGAACGGCCCTCAGCCGGCACCGTTCACCGACGAACCTCAGGAGGCGATTGCCTCCCTCGGAAACCTCGTCGCCACGGGCGCAAAGTGGGTGCTACCGGGGCACGGCGCACCGTGGAACGGCGGCATCGCGGCGGCCGTCAGTGCAGTCGAGGCCGCCGCCGCCAGCTGAGCTGCAATTAAACGAACGACGATAGTTTCTTGATTGACACCCCTTCGACAGCGCTGAAACAGTCATTCCATGACTGCATTCGCAAGGCGTTCCGACACCTCTTCTCATCCCGATTCGCCCTGGTGGCGGGGCGCAACTCTTTACCACGCCTACGTGCGCTCGTTCCAGGATTCGGACGGTGACGGCTTCGGAGACCTGGGTGGCCTGATCGACAGACTGGACTACCTCGAGTGGCTCGGGATCCGAGGCCTCTGGCTCTCTCCGACGATGCCATCGCCCAATCACGACTGGGGCTACGACGTCGCCGACTACACGAATGTCCAGTCCGATCTCGGATCCCTCGCAGTCATGGACCGACTGATCGAGGGCGCGAAGGCGCGGGGCATCCAGGTGATCCTCGACCTCGTCCCGAACCACACGAGTTCGGAGCACCCCTGGTTCCTCTCGGCGAAGTCCTCCCGAGACTCGCCCTACCGGAACTTCTACGTCTGGGCCGATGGCAAGGAAGACGAGGCGCTTCCCAACAACTGGATCGACGACACAGGAGAGGTCGCCTGGACCTGGGAGCCCACGACCGAGCAGTACTACTTCCACAACTTCCTCCCCCACCAGCCGGATCTCAACTGGTGGGAGCCTCGAGTCCACGAAGAGTTCGACCGGATCATGGCCTTCTGGTACGACCGGGGGATCGCTGGATTCCGCATCGACGTGGCCAACGGGCTGTACCACGACCGGCTTCTTCGAGACAATCCGGCGAACCCGAAGGCCGTGATCTACGACAAGGACGTCCAGGGGCGGTACGGCCTCGAACACCGGTACAACTTCAATCAGCCGGAGGTCCACGAGGTCTACCGGGCGTGGCGGGTTGCTGCCGACGAACGCGCGGAGCCCCGGCTCCTGCTCGGCGAAACCTGGGTCGCACGCGTCGAGGAGCTGGCCCCGTACTACGGCTCGGGCGACGAGTTGCAGCTCGGGTTCAACTTCCCGCTGATCTTCGCGGAATTCACTCCGCTCGATTTCGCCAGGATCGTTCGCGAGTCATTCGAAAGCTTCCCCGCGGGTGCCGACACGGTCTGGGCCGGATCCAACCATGACCTGCCTCGGATGGGCACCCGGTGGGCGAAGGGCGACACCCGCAAGATCCGGCTGGCCCACACCGTGCTCGGTCTGCTCCCCGGCACCTTCGTGATCTACTACGGCGACGAGTTGGGCATGCTCGACAGCGACATTCCGGCGGAGCTGCAGAAGGATCCTCTGACCGCCGGATTCCTGAACGGCCAGTGGCCCCGAGACAATGCCCGAGCCCCTATGCGATGGGACGATTCGGCAGAGGGCGGCTTCACGGACGGCGCGGCCTGGTTGCCGATTCATCCCGATGTGGAGGTGAATGTCGCGGGCGAGCGGGCGGATCCTGACTCGGTCCTCTCGCTCGTGCGTCGGCTGATTTCCCTCCACTCAGCCGAGCTGGCCACGGCTGCGACCTACGACGAGATCGAGGTGAGCGATGATCGCTGGATGTTCTCCACCGGTCGACTCGTGGTTGCCGCGAACTTCTCGGACGCTCCCATTCCTGTCAGCGTGACCGGCGACGTCGTGATCAACAGCGCGTCCCGGGACGTCAGTCGACCGAGCTCCATCGCCCCGTGGTCGGCCCTCGTCGTCGCGCCCGACTCGGTCTCGGAGGCCCCCAGCGTGGCCTGGTAGTTCCACGCGAAAAGGCGCCGCGGTCGGCCTCCAGCTGATCGCGGCGCTTTCGTCGTCGCGCCGACCTGCTTCTTACTTGACAGCCCCGTCGACGATGCCGGAGATCAGTCGTCGCTGCAGGAAGACGTAGGCGATGACGACGGGAGCGGCCACGAGGACGGCCGCGGCAGCCGTGACACTCAGATTGGCCGAGTGCTGCGCGCCCGAGAAGAACGACAGGGCGAGCGGAGCCGTCTGAACCGCCGTGTTCGTCGGCACGAGCACGAGAGCGAGCAGGAACTCGTTCCAGGTGAAGAGGAACAGGATCGTGCACAGGGTGGCGATGGCGGGAGCGGCGATGGGCAAGAGAATCTGCCGGAAGCTCTGGAGCCGCGTCGCCCCGTCCATCCTCGCTGCTTCGAGCAACTCGACCGGCACCGACCGGAAGAAGCTCCGCATCCAGAACACCCCGAGCGGCACCGACAGGCCGATCTGCGGAAGGATCAGCGCCAGGTAACTGTCGGTGAGTCCCCATCGGGACAGCAGCTCGTACAGCGGCAGGAGGGTGACCTCGTAGGGCAGGACGACTCCCAGCAGCAGGAGGCCCATGACGATCCGCCCACCCGGCACTCGCATGGTTCCGAGCGCGAATCCGGCCAGCGATGCAATGAACGCCGTCACGAGGACAACGGTCAGCGCGACGACCGCGCTCGACCGCAGCGCGCTAGCGAAATCGCCCTGGGTCCAGGCCACGGAGTAGTTCGACCAGTCGAATTCGCTGTGCCCGGTTCCGTTGGCTGAGAGTGACTGGACGATGATCGACGCCAGAGGATAGACAGCAAAGATCGCCACAAGGACGAGGATCGCGTGCGTTGCGATGGACTCTCGTTTGGCAATGATCATCGGGAAAGCCCCTTTCGCTCGCGCAGGAGCAGTTGAACGGCGCCGACCACGACGAGAATGACCACGGTCAGCACGATGGCCAGAGCGGACGCCACGCCGAGTTCCCGATTTTGGAAGGCGTCCTCGTAGACGTAGAGACTCGGCACAGTGGTGGTGGTGCCCGGTCCGCCTCTGGTTGTGTTCCAGATCAGGTCGAAGTTCCGAAGCGCGAACGTGATCGTCAGGATCAGAGCAATGGATACCTGTGGGCGCAGCGCTGGGAGCGTGATCGCGAAGAATTCACGGAGAGGACCCGCCCCATCCAGTCGAGCAGCTTCGTACAGGCCCCGGTCGATGACGGCGATTCCCGACAGGAAGAGCACCATGCAGAGTCCGTATTCGACCCAGGTGCCAATGAGCCCGATGGACGGGAGCGCCGTGGCGAAGTTTCCAAGCCAACTCGTCGAAAGCGAGCCCAACCCGACGAGTCGGAGCACCGCGTTCACTGGTCCATCGATCGCAAGGAGCTCCCGCCAGGCCACCGCGATGACAACGCTCGACAGGATCTGAGGCAGGAACAGGAGCGCGCGGAAGAGCGTCAACCCGTAGATCCGAATCCGAGACATCGCACCGGCCAGAATGAGACCGATGACGACCGGGATGAACGCGTAGAAGACCAGCAGAATCAACGAGTGGCTGAGGGCCGTCACCAGATCACCGTCTGTGAACACCGTCACGTAGTTGGCGAAGCCGGCCCAGGTCGCCGTAGTGATGCCGTCATAGTTGTAGAACGAGATCCTGGCGGACGTCGCGATGGGGTACAGCACGAAGATGACGAAGAACACGAGCGCGGGAGCAAGGTACAGCCAGCCGATCCAGTCGGAACGGCGGAGAACAGCCAGCCTGCGCCCGGGGGATCGACCGTCTGCGGCACTCACTTGGACGTGTGGCCGGCGACCCAGGTGGCCTGGATCTTGGCAGTGAACTGGGCGCTCGTGATCCGGCCGGCCATGAGGTCCTGCGTCTGTTGCCCCACCACGGTGAGCATGTCGCTCGTCGTCCAGTCGTAGTAGCCGATCTGCGTGTCTGCCTTCTGGGTTTCCTTGAGGTTCTCCAGCGTCTGCTTCTGCACGTCTGTCGTCCCCGTCACCCCCTCGGTGTTCGCCGGGAGGAGACCCGCGTCGGTGACGATGTTCTGAGCCACCTGCGGGCTACGGAGCATCGCGAGGAACGCTGCATCAGCGACGACGACCTTCGACTTCGTGCTGATGTGCCACGCCTGCGCGGATCCGCCCGATCCACCGCTCACGATCGGCGCAGCACCGAAGTTCGATGATCCGAGGTTGGCACTGTTCCACGAGCCGCCGACGACAAAGACGCCCTGCCCCGCTGCGAACTTCTGGTTCGCCTGATCGTCGGTGATGCCGTTGTAGCCGGGGTCGAAGTAGCCGGCGTTCGCCCACGCGGTGAGCTCGGTCGCAGCGGCCCGGTTGCCGGCCGTATCGAACGTGCTGCCGGGCTTGCCGCCCACCCAGGCGGCGATCGACTTCGGATCCTGCTTCGTTGCGGCGATGTCCGAGAAGATGTGCGTCGCCGACCATTGATCGGCGTTGCCGAGTTCGATCGGGATCTCGCCCGCTTTCTTGATGACCGGTAGGTCTGCGGCCAACTCCGCCATGGAGGTCGGCGGCTTGAGACCGAGCTTGGTCAGCTTTGCCTTGTTGTAGTAAATGCTCTGGACTTCAGAGATGGGCGACATCCCGTACAGGGTGCCGGATCCGAATCGCGTACCGGCAGCGTTCCAGCGTGCGGCCTCGAGAGTCGACTCTCCGCCGCCGTCAGCCCAGCCGTACGCGCTTGCGACGTCCGTCAAGGGGCGGACGAGCTTGCCTTTCACTAGGGTGCCGTCCACGGCGTAGCCGTTGTTGCCCTCGAAGACGTCGGGCGGATTCGCACTCGCCGCTGCGTTGACCACGGTCGCGATCAGGTCGTCGAAGCTCTTGTAGGTCGGAACGACCGTGACGTTCGGGTACTTCTTCTCGAAGACGGGAATCATCTTCGTGAGGAATGGCTCCTCCAGTGTGTCCGCCCAGATCGACATCGTCACCTTCCCGAGCGCGGCGACCTCGGTGACCGTGACCGGCGACGAAATCGTCGTTGAAGGGGCGTCGGCCGCTCCGGTTGCGGGGCCTGGCGCGCTGCAACTTGCAAGGATCAGACTGACCGCAGCCGTTCCGATGAGAGTCGCGCCGAACCGGGCGCGTGTCCTGCTGTGTGCTCGTCGTGAGGTATACATGAGTGCTCCTGAGGACCGGGTTGTGGGTGTCGTCGAAACGCCCGCAGGAGCAGGCATTTGGGCAATCATGATGAGGGGCACCGTGCCGCGTCAAAGATAAAACTGTCGGTGGTAGTTTGCTGTTATCGAGAGGGGATCCCTCCGTCACGAGCCAGAAACAAACGAAGGTGATCACCGCATGGGCCGCCCCCGAGTACCTCTCCTGTCACACGACTCGATCGTCCAGGCCGCCCTCAGCGTCGGTGGTGACAACGGCCAGTTCACGCTCCGCGACGTCGCGGCGAAGCTCGGCGTGAAGCAGGCATCTCTCTACAATCACATCGGCAGCAAGGCCGAACTCGTCGATCTGATGCGAGCGCACGTCCACGAAGACATGGCGGTGCGACTCGACGTCTCCTCTGACTGGCGGGAGGCGATCACGGCCGTGGCGCACGCGCACCGCCAGATCCTCATCGATCACCCCTGGCTCATCCCCGACCTTGCAGAAAGCCCCGCAGCCCTCGGCGCGGCGATCACCACCGTGGAGAATCTCGCCACCGTCCTTGCCCGCGCGGGCTTCCGATCCGAAGACATCTCCGCGATCATCGGCGCCGTCGACATCGTGATCATCGGCGCGAGCCTCGACTGGTTCGCGCCAGCAGTCCTGTTTCCGCGCTCGGTCATCGAGGGGTCGACAGATCTCGCCCGCGCCATCGCATCGGCGCCACGGGACGTGAATCGCGCCGACGCCCACTTTGTTTTCGCCCTGACCTTGCTGCTGGACTCCCTGGAAACGCGATTGAACGAGACACCCGTCACGAAGTCAGTTCTGCCCTCCTGAGCCACGCTCGCCAGCCGCGATGGTCCGAGATGTCTCTCGCTCCCGACAGTGCCCGCGGCTCGCAGAGGAACCCTCGCGTCACACCTCCGTCGT
Organism: Frondihabitans sp.; assembly: GCA_025464735.1. The sequence goes on from JAODMX010000160.1 coordinate 10,652, forward strand.
CCAACGTGACCGCGCCGATCGCCATCGGCGCCGGCAACGCGTCCACGAAGGTTGCGAAGCCCGTCGCGGGCAGTGACCAGATCTCCCCCACGATCGACGTCGAGCCGCCCGCGACCAGGCCGGGCTTGGGTGGAACCGTGTCCAGTTCGTAGAGGGAGTAGTTTGCGGCGGTCGCGGCCTCGCGAACGAAGGTGCCGCCGGCGGTGACGAGCTGCGCGTTCAGCGGCTGATCGCGGAGATGCGCGCCCACCACGAGCAGGTCGATCCGAGGCGCGAGGAGACGCTGGGCGAGGGCTGCCAGAGCTCTGTCGGAGAACGCCGCGCCGGTGAACATGACGCCGAAAGGCAACCCGTCGACGAATCCGGCCGGCACGGCGAGCGCGGCCATGTCGAGCAGATTCGCGAAATTCGTGAACCGGCCCATCCGACTGTTCGCTGAGACCGGATCCGCAGCGACCTCCTCCAGAGTCGGATGCCAGGTGGTCGTCGGGGTGAGGAGGGCGTCGCACCCGAGAAGGGCGGCCTGCCCGGTGAGCCCGAGGCGCTCCAGTTTCTCGCGATCGCGAAAGTAGTCGACCGCGGTCGGCGACGACCCGGCGAGGACAATCCCCGCGACGGTCGGATCGAGATCGGTGCCGATGAGGTTGCGGTGGTCGTCGATGAACGAGCCGACAGCGGCGTACCGCTCGGCGACGAAGGCGCCACCGTAAAGAAGCGTCGCTGCTTCGAGCAGAGGCGCGATGCCCACCTCGACGATCTCCACGCCGGTCAGAGCGAGTCGACGGACGGCCTCGGCGAACGCAGCCGCCCAGCCGGGTGCCAGCCCTTCGAGGTGCACGGCCGCCGGGATTGCGACGCGGGGCCGCGCCGGCAGGACCACGTCAGACGGACGATCGTCGCGCGCCAGCGGGTCCACGCCATCGGCGCCCGAGACCATCTCGACCGTCCGCCGCGCAAGCTCGAGGTCACAGGCGAAGACGGTGATGCAGTCGATCGACCGGCAGGCCGGCACGGAACCCGTGGTCGGAATGAGACCCCGCGTCGCCTTCACACCGACGATCCCGTTGAGGGCTGCCGGCACTCGGCCTGAGCCGGCCGTGTCGGTGCCGAAAGCGACATCGACGATCCCCAGCGCGACGGCGACCGCCGAGCCCGACGACGACCCACCCGAGATCCGGGCAGGATCCCAGGCGTTCCGCACGGCACCGAACGGGCTGCGAGTGCCGACCAGCCCGGTCGCGAACTGATCGAGATTCGTCTTGCCGAGGATGATGCAACCGAGGGCGCGAAGTCGCGCGACCGCGGTCGAGTCGCGTACGGGCTGGTAGGTGTAGGCCTCGGATCCTGCGGTCGTGGGGAGTCCGAACACGTCGATGTTGTCTTTCACCGCCGCGACCAGACCGGCCAGCGGAAGCGACTCCCCCCGAGCGACCCGGGCATCGATCGTCGCCGCCTCGGCTTCAGCGTCGGACTGGTCGCGGAGCGAGATGAAGACCTCGGGCCGATCGACCTCTGTCAGCCGGGCGAACGCGGCGCGGACGCGTGCGACGGCCGTCGCGGTGCCGGTCATGCGCCCGCCCCGATCGCCAGGAGCACCTGGCCGGGAGCAACCTGTTCTCCGGCCTTCGCATACACCTCGAGCACTCGTCCCGACACGGGAGCCTCCAGCACGGATTCCATCTTCATCGCCTCCACGGCCACGACCCGGTCGCCGGCCTCGACGACCGCGCCCTTCTCAACGTTCATCTGCCACACGGTCGAGAGGAACGGTGCCGTGACGGCCGTCGACCCCTCCGGAATCACGATCGCGTCCGATTCGACCGGTGCGGGATCGTCGCGAACGTCGAACTCTCCCGATGCCCGCCATCGCGCCTTCTCCTCATCGAATGCTGTGGCCTGCTGGTCGCGGAACGCCGCGATCGACACGGCGTTCGCGGCCAGGAACTCCTCGTAGGACGCGATCGAGAACGTCCCCTCGACGGTCTCGAACTCGCCGCGCCCGGCCGAGGTCTCTTCTCGGAGCTCCAGCAGTTCCTCGGCGCCGACCGGATACCACTCGATCCGGTCGAAGAAGCGCAGTGCCCACGGGTCGTCCTGGAACAGCCCGCCGCGCTGCCAACGGTTCCAGATCGGCACGGTGCGGCCGACGAACTGATACCCGCCGGGACCTTCCATACCGTAGATGCAGAGATAGGCTCCGCCGATGCCGACGGAGTTCTCGGCCGTCCAGGTGCGCGCCGGGTTGTACTTCGTCGTGACGAGGCGGTGTCGCGGGTCGAGCGGTGTCGCGACCGGGGCGCCCAGGTAGACGTCGCCGAGGCCGAGCACGAGATAGCTGGCGTCGAAGACGGTCCGGTAGACGTCGTCGACCGACTCCAGCCCGTTGATGCGGCGGATGAACTCGATGTTCCACGGGGTCCACGGTGCGTCGTCGCGGACACCCGCCATGTAGCGCTCAATCGCGAGGCGAGTCGCCGGGTCGTCCCACGACAGGGGCAGCCGGACGGTGCGGGAGGGCACCACGAGCTGGCTCGTCGGCGGGATGTCGTCCTCAAGCTCCTGCAGCAGGGCCGCCATCGACGACGCCTTGAGAAGGGAGGTATCGGTGTGGACCTGGAGGGATCGGATTCCCGGCGTGACATCGATGATGCCGTCCGGTTCGTGCTCGGCGAGGCGCTGCTGGAGGGCGTGGACCCGCATCCTCAGGCCGATGTCGAGGGTCATGTCGCCATACTCCACGAGCACGTTGTCGTCACCGTCGCGCCGGTAGGTGACGCTCGGGCGCGCATCGGTCTCCTCCAGCCGGGCGAGCACGCCGTCGTCGCCGTCTCCGCCACGGGTGAGCAGCGTCAGCTGTGCCCGCTGGTCGACGAGAGCCGCCGCCTCCGCCTCGCGCACAGGCACGAAGCGCACGGTGTCGCCGGGGCGAAGCTGACCCAGCTTCCACAGCTCACCGCTCGCGACCACGGCCGGGCACACGAAGCCGCCGAGGCTGGGTCCGTCCGGTCCGAGGAGGATCGGGGTGTCGCCGGTGAAGTCGATCGCCCCGACGGCGTACGCCGTGTCGTGGATGTTCGAGGGGTGGAGACCAGCCTCGCCACCGTCCTCGCGGGCCCAGCCGGGTCGCGGCCCGATCAGACGGATGCCGGTGCGCGCCGAGTTGTGGTGCACGCCGTAGTCCGTCGCATAAAAGAGGTCGAGATCGTCCCGGGTGAAGAAGTCCGGGGCCGCGTGCGGCCCCTCGGTCACGCCGATCTGCCAGGTGGAGGTGATCGCCGGGCGCCGATGCGCGGGGGTTGGCCCCGGGATCCCGGTCAGGCGCTCGGTTCCGGCGAACGCGGGATGCGGGGCTTCCGAGTCGGGAGATCCCAGGCGGAGCACGTCGCCGGCCTGCAGAGCCCGCCCCGCGTGCCCGCCGAAACCGCCGAGGGTGAACGTCGAGGCACTGCCGAGGTAGAGCGGCACGTCGATGCCGCCACGGACGGCGAGGTAGGTTCGCAGGCCGGGGCCGGCCGCGGTGCCGATGACGAGTGTCTGCCCGACGCCGACGGCGATCGGCTCCCACTGCGGCACGACCTCGTCGTCGAGTGTGACGATGCACGCCGCCCCCGTCACGGCGACGACGCCGGCCGCCGAGAAACGCAGGGTCGGGCCGGTCGCCGTGATTTCGAGCGCGGGGGCACCGCCGGGGTTACCGACGGCGAGGTTGGCCTCTTCGAGCGACACCGGATCGATCGGCCCGCTCGGCGGGACGCCGACCTGCCAGTACCCGACGCGTCCGGGGAGGTCCTGAACGGTGGTCTGGAGCCCGGGCGCGACGACATCGATTCGCGCGTCCGGATCGCTCGTCTCGTCGAGGGTGGACGTCGAGTGATCCGACCGTCGCAGCGACGCGTCGTCGGTGAGCGAACGCAGCAGGCCGAGGTTCGTGACCACACCGTCGATGCGGCTGGAGTCGAGGCCCTCGCGCAACAGATCGAGTGCACCATCACGACTGGCCGCGGCCGCGATCACCTTGGCCAGCAGGGGGTCGTAGAACGGCGACACGGTGAGCCCGGTCTCGATCCAGCCGTCGACACGGATTCCCTCGATCGCCGGTGCGCCGCCCTGGCCCGGCAAAGCCGCCTGCGTGACGAGCCCTGAGCTCGGCAGAGACCCCTTGGCGGGGTCTTCGGCGTAGACGCGCGCCTCGACCGCGTGGCCCCTGGCGATCGCAGGATCCGAGAACAGTCGCGCTTCGATCCCGACGGCACCATCGCGCGCAAGTCGCAGCATCAACCCCACGAGGTCCACGCCGTAGACCTCCTCCGTGACCGGGTGCTCGACCTGGAGGCGGGTGTTGACCTCGAGGAACGACGCCTCCTCGCGGATCGGGTCGTAGACGAACTCGACCGTGCCGGCCGAGCGGTAGCCGACACTTTCGGCGAGGGTGCGGGCCGAGGAATGCAGCAGCGCGCGCACCTGGTCGGGCAGCGCGGGCGCCGGCGCCTCCTCGATGACCTTCTGATTGCGGCGCTGGAGAGAGCAGTCGCGATCGCCGAAGACGGCCACGCGGCCCTCGCCGTCGCCGAAGAGCTGCACCTCGACGTGGCGCGCCGGGCGTACGAGGCGTTCGAGGAACACCCCGGCGGAACCGAAGTTCACCTCG
>JAODMX010000139.1 GCA_025464735.1 Frondihabitans sp.
ACGCCAGCGCTCCCAAACACCTGAGCGGAACCGTGTCGCTCTGGCACTTCTTCACCGGTCGCGAGGCCGGCGTCATCCAGACCGCCGTCAAGGGCTTCGAGAAGGAGAATCCGGATGTCAAAGTCGACATCCACGGCGGCCAGGACGACACCAAGCTGCAGCAGGCGATCTCCTCCGGCCAGAACATCGACGTCGGGCTCTCGTACTCGACGGCGATTGTCGGCAGCTTCTGTTCGTCCGGTGCTTTCCGCAACCTCGGCCCGTACATCAAGCGCGACAAGGTCGACCTCAGTGACATCCCGAGCGTTGTCCGCCAGTACACCGAGTACAAGGGCACGCGCTGCACCCTTCCCGCGCTCGCCGACACCAGCGCGCTGATGATGAACTCGAAGGAGATGGCGGCGGCCGGGATCACGACTCCGCCCAAGACGCTCGACGAACTGGAGGCCGACGGACTCAAGCTCACGACCTACAACTCCGACGGCTCCATCAAACAGCTCGGCTTCAACCCGCTGATGAGCTTCGAGGAGAACAGCCCGGAGCACTTCGCGCCGATGATCAACGGGTCCTGGCTCGACTCGAAGGGCAAGTCGACCATTGGCACGAGTGCAGGCTGGAAGAAGCTCATCGCCTGGCAGAAGGCTTACGTCGACAAGATCGGCTACAACAAGCTCCAGGCGTTCACGGCTGGTCTCGGCCAGGAGTTCGCCGCCGACAACCCGTTTCAGACCGGCCAGGTCTCGATGGTGATCGACGGCGAATACCGCACCGCCTTCATTCAGTCGCAGAAGCCCGACCTCCAGTACACGACCGCCCCAACACCCGTGATGCCCGACTATGGCACCTACGGCGCGTCGTACATCGCGGGCAACGTGGCCGGCATCGCGAAGGGCTCGAAGCATCCCGAGCTCGCCTGGGCACTCTTGAAGTACCTCGCGCTCAACACCGACGCGCAGGTGTCGGTCGGTAACGGCCTGAAGAACGTGCCGACGATCACCTCGGCACTGAACTCGCCGAAGCTCGAGGTCGACAAGAACTACAGCACGTTCATCAACGCGGCCAAGAACCCCGCCACGATCACGTCACCGGCCACGGCCGACGGAGCGGCCTACATCGGTACCTTCACCAAGATGTGGACCAACTACCAGTCGAACGGCGGCGATCTGACTCAGCAGCTCGCAGCGCTCGACAAGAACATCGACAACGAGAACGCGCTGAGCGGCCCGTGATGACCACGAACACGACAGCGGCGGAGGGGCGCACCGCGCTGCGCCCCTCCCGGAGCACCGGGCGCCTCAAGCGGCCCGCGAAACGGCCCGCGAAACGGCGCAGCGCCGAGAGTCGCAGGCGTCGAGTCGCGCTCCTGATGCTCACCCCGGCGATCCTCGGGCTCCTGATCTTCTTCGTCTACCCCCTGATCGCCTCGGTCTACTTCTCGTTCACGCGGTACAACCAGCTGAGCGCCCCGCAGTGGGTCGGGCTGACGAACTACACCTACCTGTTCACCGAGGATCCCCAGGTCGGCGCGGCCGCCCTCAACACCCTCTGGTTCGTCATCATCCTGGTCCCGGTGCGGATCGTCTGTGCGCTGCTGGTCGCGGGGCTCCTCACGCGGGTTCGCTCCGCCTCCGGTTTCTGGCGCACCCTGTTCTACCTGCCGGCACTCGTCCCTCCGGTGGCTAGCGTCGTGGCGTTCGTGTTCCTCTTCAACCCGGGCACGGGCCCCGTGAACCTGATCCTGTCCTGGTTCGGCATCCACGGCCCCCTGTGGTTCAACGATCCGTCGTGGTCAAAACCCTCGCTCGTGATCCTCGGGGTCTGGGTGATGGGCGACATCATGATCATCTTCCTGGCGTCGCTGCTCGACGTGCCGAAGGAGCTCTACGAGGCGACGTCCCTCGACGGTGCCAACGGCCTGCAGCAGGTCCGGCACATCACCCTCCCGACAGTCGCGCCGGTGATCGGGTTCGCGATCGTGACAGGCGTGATCGCCGCACTCCAGTACTTCACCGAGGCCGCCGTGGCTTCCGGGGTGGCGAGCGGCCAGGCGACCGTCGGTGGCGGATCGAGCGCGAACCTCGGTTACCCGGGCACGTCGCTCCTCACCTACACCGAGCTCCTCTACCAGCACGGCTTCGCGAACTTCCAGTTCGGTTACGCCTCGGCGATGGCCGTCGTCCTGTTCGTCATCACGGCTGTCGTGCTCGTGTTCACCATCCGGCGCATCAGCGTCTTTCGACCGGAGGAGTCCTGATGACCGTCATCACCCGACCCGTCACCGACGCGCGGCGTCAGCGGGGCAGGAAACGGAGCACGCCCCGGATCCTGCTCTGGATCGCCGAGCACGCTGCTCTCGTTGCGATCGCCGTCGTGGCCATCGCCCCGATCGTCTTCGTCGCGCTGACATCGCTCATGTCGAGCAACCAGGCGCTCACCGCGTCGATCATTCCGACGACCTGGGAGTGGTCGAATTACCTGAAGGTCTTCACGACGGTGCCGCTCGCCCAGTGGTTCGGCAACTCGGCGTTCTACGCGATCCTCGCCACGGCCTTCATGCTCGTGTCGAGTGTGCCCGCTGCGTATGCCCTGGCGCAGATCAAGTTCAAGGGCGCCAACCTGATCTTCACGTCGCTCATCATTGCGATGCTGTTGCCACCGCAGGTGACGGCCGTGCCCGTCTATGTGATGTTTGCCGGGCTGCACCTGACCGGCACCCTGTGGCCGCTGATCCTGCCGAACATTCTCGGTGATGCCTTCAGCATCTTCCTGATGCGGCAGTTCTTCCTCACCATCCCCAAGGAGTACGGTGACGCCGCCCGAACGGACGGCTGCGGGGAGTTCGGGGTGCTGCTCAAGGTGATCGTGCCGATGGCTCGCCCGGGCATCGCATCTGCCGCGATCTTCATGTTCTTCAACTCGTGGAACGACTACTACGGCCCCCTTCTCTACGCCTCAGAGAACCCGAACGCGTGGCCGGTCGCCTACGGGCTCGCCACCTTCCGCGGTGTCCACGGGACCGACTGGAGCATCACGATGGCGATGACCGTCGTCGTCATGATCCCCGTGGTGATCATCTTCTTCTTCGCGCAGAAGGCATTCGTCGAGGGCATCGCCCTGACCGGAACGAAAGGTTGACCATGAAACTCACTGTCGTCGGGGGAGGCTCGACCTATACCCCCGAGCTCGTGGACGGTTTCTCCCGGCTGCGCGACGAGCTGCCGATCGACGAACTCTGGCTCGTCGATCCTGATCCGGAGCGTCGTGCCCTCATCGGCGGCATCTCGCGGCGGATGTTCGCCAGGGCCGGGCACCCGGGCACGATTCACGTCACGGACGATCTTCGGGCCGGAGTCGAGGGGGCCGACGCCGTGATGTTCCAACTGCGAGTCGGCGGCCAGCAGGCCAGGCACGGTGACGAGACGTTCCCGCACGCCCTGTGCTGCATTGGGCAGGAGACGACAGGGCCCGGCGGTTTCGCGAAGGCTCTCCGAACCGTGCCGGTTGTGCTCGAGGCAGCGGAGGTCGTGCGGAAGTACGCCAAACCCGACGCCTGGATCGTCGACTTCACGAACCCCGTCGGCATCGTCACAAGAGCTCTGCTCGAAGCCGGACACCGAGCCGTCGGGCTCTGCAATGTCGCTATCGGATTCCAGCGGCGTTACGCCGACCGCTACGGCGTCGACCCGCAGGCGGTCCGCCTCGATCACGTCGGTCTCAACCACCTCACCTGGGAGCGCGGCGTCCACGTCACCCGCCACGGGGTCGAGACGGACGTGCTTCCCTCGCTGCTCAAAGACGACCTCGAGGAGACCGCCATCTCGGTGCACGCCGACCCGCGGCTCCTGACGATGCAGCAGGCGCTGCCGTCGTATTACCTGCGCTACTACTACTCGCACGACGAGGTGTTCCGCGAGCAGATCTTCGAGCCGAGCCGTGCGCAGGTGGTCTACGAGACCGAGCGCGCGCTGCTGAAAAAGTATGCCGATCCTACGGTCGATACGAAACCGATCGAGCTTGAGTCGCGCGGTGGCGCCTACTACTCCGACGCTGCCGTCAACGTGCTCGCCTCGCTCACGACCAATCGCGGCGACACGCAGGTGCTGAACGTGCGTAACGACGGGACGATGCCGTTCCTGCCGGACGACCACGTCGTCGAGGTCCCGACGGTCGTCGGTTCGGCAGGTCTCACGGCACTGCCGATCGAGCCGTTGCCGGCCGACATGGCCGGGCTGATCTCGCACGTCGCCTCGTACGAACGTCTCGCCCTCGAGGCTGCCGTCCACGGCGGTCGGGACCGGATCGTTCGGGCGCTCCTCGCCCACCCGATGGTCGGTCAATTCGAGAAGGCCGAGAGGATGACCGACCTGCTCCTCGCCGAAAACGCCAAGCACCTGGCCTGGACCCGATGACGTCGCCCACCCACTCTCGCGACGTCGTCATAGCGGTCGACGGAGGCGGCAGCAAGACCGACGTGGTCGTGATCGGGCTCGACGGTGAGTTCGTCTCCCATGCCCGCGGCCCCGGGTCGAACCCTCAGGTGCTCGGGCCGGAGACCGCGTTCGTCGTCCTCGACGCACTGCGCGCCGAGGCGCTCGCCGGGCACGACGACGTGCGCGTCGTCCGCACGGAGATCTACCTCTCCGGGCTGGATCTCCCGGACGAGATCACCGCGGCCCGGCTTGGTCTCGCCCATTGGGATGCCGCGATCATCGACAACGACCTCTTCGCGCTGCTGCGGGGAGGGACGAGGCACCAGGATGCGGTCGCGGTGGTCTGCGGCACCGGCATCAACGCGATCGGTGTGCGTCGCGACGGAGCCACGGCCCGTTTCCCCGCCCTGGGTGACATCTCGGGCGACTGGGGTGGCGGGTCGTTCCTCGGCGGCCAGGCGCTCTGGCATGCGGCACGCTCGGAAGACGGCCGAGGCCCGGCAACGTCTCTCGAACACGACGTTCCCGCCGCTCTGGGATTCTCCTCCGTGCGTGAGGTGACCGAGGCGGTCCACTTCAAGCGGCTGGAGTACCGCGCGGTGGCCCACCTCAGTCCTGTGCTCTTCGCGGCCGCGGCCGCGGGCGACGTCGTCGCACAGGGAGTGGTCGACCACCAAGCGGAGGAGATAGTGACGCTGACCGTGACGGCCCTCCGCAAGCTCGACCTTCTCGCGGTGCCGGTGCCGGTGGTGCTGGGAGGCGGGGTGCTGGCAGCCCGTCACCCCCGGCTCCTCGCTGGCATCGACCGGCGGCTCAGCGCTCGAGCGCCTCATGCCACGACCCACGTGGTCGCCGTGCCGCCACTGCTCGGGGCAGGTCTTCTCGCTCTGGAGGGCGCTGGCAGCCCCCAGTCGGCCCTCGACCGCTTCCGCGCCGAGGTGCTCGCCCAGTCCTGGCGTGCGGCAGGCGTCGGCGTCTGAGGGACGCTTCGCCGGTAGCGGGGTGGCATCGCGCATTTCGGCGAAGCCAAGCGCACATCAGCGCACCAACCCACCCCTCGTCCACTCCGAGAACGGAGGGACCGAGGGGGTGGGTGGTTCGCCTGCGGGGTAGGGGTCCCGTTAGCGCGGCGCCTTGCGACCCGACCGTGGCCAGGAGTCGCCTGAGACTCCACGGCGGAGGTACAGGGTCAGCATGATGCCGAAAAGAAGCCCAATGAACCCGATCGGCAAGCACAGAGCCGAAGCGATGATGGGTGCCGTCGTGAGCATGAGAGTCAGGGCCGCGACGAAGAACAATCCGCCGATCATCCCGGAGATGATGGCGACCCGTTCCCAGATCCGACGCTGCTCGAGCTTCATGCTCGTCAGGCTATGTGCTTCGACCGCCCGGCACAGTCGGAACTTCGGGGGACACTCTGTGCCCTGTGGGGGACAGAAGGGGGACCGACCGGGGTGCAGCGACCGGCGACCAGCCGACCGTCAGTCGATCGTAGAGGGCATCGACCTCGGGGTCAACGACCCGTCTCGACGCATCGGCGTCGTGCCAGCGGACGATCTGGCGCGCTCCTTCGGCAAACGGGATCCGCGCCACCCAGTCGGGAGCGAGTGTCCGGATCTTCGTGGTGTCGAACACGGCCGCGTGACTTCGATCGCCGCGCAACTGGGCATCCCACCCCGGCGCCTCGGCCACCAGCTCGTGCGTCGTCCGGTGCACGATTGACGGCGCGTCCACTCCCGCGGCGTCAGCCAGGTCGAGCGCGATGGTGTTCCAGGTGAGCAGTTCGGGGGACATGATGTTGAACGCCTCGCCGATCGCCTCGGGTGCGCCGAGGAGGCTCACGAAGGCCTTGGCGAAATCGTCGGCGTGAGTGATCGCCCACGGTGATGTCCCGTCGCCGTGCAGCACGATTGGCCGGCCGCGTCGCATCCGGTCGATGGTGGTCCACCCTCCGAGGAGCGGGACCCGCGTCCGGTCGTAGGTCTGCGAGGGGCGGACGACCGTGACCCGGATCCTGCCCGCCGCGTGCTCGTCTCGGAGGAGGCGTTCGCAGGCGATCTTGTCGCGGGCGTAGGGCGAGAACGGATTGAAGAGCGGCGTGCCTTCGCCGATCGGCAGGTGGGTCGGCGGTTTCTGATACGCGGTCGCGGAGCTGATGAAGACGTACTGGTCCGAGCGGCCGCCGAAGAGGCGGATGGCGGTGCGGACCTGGTCGACCGTGAAGGTGAGGAAATCGGCGACGCTGTCGAACCGGCGGTCGCCCAGAGCCCGTTCGACAGCGTCGGCGTCGCGGATGTCGACGGTGATCGTCTCGACGTCGTCCGGAAGGCGCCTGAGGTGGGTGGTGCCGCGATTGAGGACGGTGACGGCGATCCCGTCGGCTACGGCCTCACGAACGCAGGACGCACTGATCTGCCCGGTGCCGCCGACGACCAGGAGTGACTTCGTTGTCATTCACCGATCATGCCACGAGACTGCGCCCGGCACCCCAGACTTCCCGTACGCTCCAGTCGTCGTTCCAGACGACGAGGTCGGCGGCGTAGCCCACGGCGACGAGCCCCAGCCTGTCGTCGTGCCCCAGCACGCGCGCCGGCGTCAACGTGAGTGCGGTGACGGCGTCGCGACGCGAAAGACCGACACGGTCGACGGCGAGCTGCAGCGCGACGTCCTGGGTGAGCGTCGAGCCGGCGATCGTCTCGGTGCCCGCGACGAGAGCGGTGCCGTTCAGGACAGTGACATCCAGGGATCCGAGTCGGTACTCCCCGTCGAGAGCACCCGCGGCGGCCATGGCATCGGTGATCAGCGCGATCCGGTCGGGTGCCGCCGCGAAGAGCAGCGCGGCGACCGAAGGATGCACGTGCACCCCGTCGAGGATCAGCTCGAGAACGACGCCGACGCTGTCGATGGCTGCCACGATCGGCCCCGGAGCCCGGTGGTGGATCCCCGGCATCGCGTTGAAAGCGTGCGTCAACACGGTCGCGCCGCGGTCGAAGGCCTCCCGAGCGAGGTCGTAATCGGCGATCGTGTGGCCGACGGCAACGACGACACCCTCGTGACTGAGGGTCGAGACGGCGTCGAGACCGCCGGGCAGCTCCGGCGCGATCGTGATGAGCCGGAGCGCGCCGGCGGCGGCGTCGAGGAGGGAGTCGACGACGTCGTGAGTGGGCAGGGCGAGAAAGTGCGGGTGGTGGGCGCCCCGATTGTCTGGCGAGAGGAACGGGCCCTCGAGGTGGGCGCCGAGAACCAGGGGATCTCGGGCGGTGAGGTCTCGGAGGAGGCCGAGCGACTTCTCGAGGGAGGGCAGCGGGTTCGCGACCAGACTGAGCAGGCTCCGGGTGGTGCCGTGGGCTCGGTGCGTCTGGAGCGCAGCTTCGATGTCGGCCTCGTCGCCGTCGTAGGAGTGGCCGCCGCCCCCGTGGCCGTGGAGGTCGATCAGGCCCGGTGTCACGACCGCACCGTCGGCGTCGTACTGTTCGGCGGCCGCGGCCGCGGCCGCGGCCGGGACCTGGCCGGTACCGGTCGCGGTGATCGAGTCGCCGTAGACCCGGATCCAGGATCCGGGCACCTCGCCTCTCGCGTCGACCACAGTGGCGTTGGTGACGACGAAGCTCACGCGTTCTCCCGCCGGAAGTTGATGACGCCGGACACGGCGGCGAGCACGCCGAACACTGTGCCGACGATCGGGTAGTCGAGGCTGAACCAGGTGTAGACGGCCGAGCCCATGACGGCCACCTCGACGATGGCCTTGCCGACGGGATCGTTCTTCACGACGGCCTTGGGCGAGCGGAACAGCGCCCAGAGAATGATCGCGAAGCCGGGCAGACCGATGATGTAGAAGACCGCCGGAAAGGGGAAGGGCCACGCCAGGTAGCCCCAGAAGGCGAGACTGAAGAAGGCGAACAGCTCCAGGAAGAACCGGAGCACGTTGTTCGCCTTGATGGGCTGCGAGCCGCCGGGGCGGCCGGGCCGGCCCTTCGGTCTGTCGAACATGCTCGTGCCTACCGGAACACGATCGTGCGGGCGCCGTCGAGCAGCACGCGGTCTTCGGCGAACCAGCGCACCGCCTGCGTGAGGGTGCGCGACTCTTCGTCCTGGCCGATGGCCATCAGATCGAGGGCGGTGCGGGTGTGGTCGACCCGCACCACGTTCTGCTCGATGATCGGGCCCTCGTCGAGGTCGCTCGTGACGAAGTGCGCGGTCGCGCCGATGAGTTTGACTCCCCGAGCGTGGGCCTGCCGGTACGGGTTCGCGCCCTTGAATCCGGGCAGGAACGAGTGGTGGATGTTGATCGCGCGGCCGCTGAGGGCTTCGCACAGCTCAGGGCTCATGATCTGCATGTAGCGGGCCAGGACGACCAGCTCGATGTCGTGTTCGTCGACGACCTCCAGGATCCGGCGCTCGAATTCGGCCTTCAACTCAGGCCCGACGACGGCTCGGTTCTCGAACGGCACGCCGTAGAACTGTGCCAGACCCTCGAGGTCGGGGTGGTTCGCCAGAACGAGCGGGATCTCGATGGGCAGCTGGCCGGCCCGCTGCCGGAACAGGAGGTCGTTGACGCAGTGGGCCGCCTTGCTCGCCAGGATCAGTGTGCGGAGCGGGCGGCCGACGATGTCGAGCTTCCACTCCATGCCGTAGCGCTCGGTGACCGGTGCGAGGGCGTCGACGAAGGCCGCGCGACCCGTCGCGCTGACGACCTGGAGGCGCATGAAGAACGTCCCGGTGTCGAGGCTGGAGAACTGCGCCGACTCGGTGATGTTGCCGCCGGCGATGACGACAGCGCCGCTGATTGCGTGCACGATGCCCGGCTGGTCTTTGCAGACGAGCGTGAGGGTCCAGTGCGTGTCGCTGGCGTCGCGGTGATCGGTCACCCCGCAAGAGTACCGGGAGCGGATCAGTCGAAGCGGATGAGGTCGAGGACCCCGGCCGTGGTTCCCGCCTCGACGGTCGCGCGGTGGCCGCCCGGCCAGTCTCGACCCAGCGAGACCCACCCGGTGCGGAGCCCGACCGCTTGCGCCCCGTGGATGTCGGCGTCGGGATTGTCCCCGACCATCCAGGTCTCGTCGGGTCCGGCGCCATGGTCGCTCATCGCGCGCCGGAAGATGGCAGGGTCGGGTTTCTGGATCCCGGCGCTCTCAGAGATGACGGCGCCCGCCACAAGGTGGCCGAGACCGACGCGCTCGAGCTTCATCGTCTGCTGCTTGACGGTGCCGTTGGTCAGGACGGTGACCGCGACGCCGTCCGCGGCGAGACGCTCGAGGCGCTCGCGGAGCCCGTCGTCGAGCTCGACGTGCTGGACGTGCTCGTGCCGGATCCGGTCGACCAGCTCGTCAAGGTCGCCGTGCGTTCCGAGGCGCCCCTGCAGGCTCGTCGCGAACTCGTGCCGATCGGTGTAGCCGCTGTCGTCGGCCTCGATCAGCGCTGCCGCGTCGTCTTCGGAGCCGCCGAGTCGTTCGACCTCGTCGTGGATCCAGGTGGCGAAGGCTGTATCCCGGTCGATGAGCGTGTTGTCGAGGTCGATCAGCAGCAGGCGCATGCGGTGGACGCTACGCCCCCTCCGCACCGCCGTGCGGCGTCAGCGCGCGAGGATCCGGTCGAGCAGGCCGAGGGCGCGGTCGAGGCAGCTGAGCTCGTCGCCGGTCAGGCGATCGTCGAAGCGTGCGGCCAGAATGGCGGTGCGACGGTTGCGGGCCTGCTCGCGCGAGGCACGGCCCAGGTCGGTGAGGTCGACGAGGCTGCGGCGGGCATCCTCCGGGTCTGGGGTCTTCGCGACGAAGCCGAGGTCTTCGAGACCTCCCACCGTCAGCCCCATCGACTGGGGGCGGACGCCCTCGATGCGGGCGAGATCGGCGGTCGACTTGGCGCCGCCGCGAAGGAGGTGACCCATCACGGACTCCTGCGACAGAGTGAGGTTGCCCTGACCGCCGAGGCCGGCCGAGGTCTCGTCGGCACGGCGAAGAGCGCGCCGGATCTGCCCGGTCGCCGTGATGAGGCGCTCGGCGATATCGGTGCTCGTCGCTGTCTCCATGCCCAGGAGGCTACGCTTCGCCAGTTGAACTTGCAAGTTTACCTGCTGGTCTGAGGGGGCAGGATGGAGGCATGAACGACGTCGTCATTCGATCCGCCCGCCCGTCCGAGATCCGTCGTGTCGCAGAACTGCGCTGGCAGTGGGTGCGCGAACGCGGCGGTAGTCCTCCGGTCGCTGAACACGACGAATACGTCGACTTTTTCGTCGAGTGGGCCGAGCGCAACCCGGCCCATCACTGCACGGTCGTCGTTCGCTCTGGCATCGTCATCGGAATGGCGTGGCTGGTCACCCTCGCGCGCGTGCCGAGTCCCCGGGGACTCGAGCGCGCCGGGTTCGCGCACCGGCTCCTGAACCTGGTCCGCGAGCGGCCCGATGGGCCAAAGCAGGTGGGGCAGCCATCGGCGTCGTGATTTTCTTCCTCGCCGGTGTCGATTTCGAGGATCATCGTTCGACGTAGTCAGTGAGGGCCCAGAAAGCCCCCGACGACCAAGGAGGTGAAGCGGTGGACGATGAGTCCGGCCAGGAGCGCACCGTGCCCGACGTGAAGGCTGCCGTCGCACGCGTGTGGCGGCAGGAATCCGCCAAAATCGTCGCCACGCTCGCCCACTTCGTCGGCGATGTCGGCGTCGCCGAGGACCTCGCACAGGAGGCTGTGGCTGATGCCCTGGCCCAGTGGCCGTCGCACGGGCTCCCCGACAACGCGGCCGCCTGGCTCACCTCCGTTGCCAAGCGCAAGGCCATCGACCTGTGGCGGCGGCGTGAGCGGCTCGACGCGCGCTACGCCGACATCGCCTGGAGCAGAGCGTTGGTGACGGATGAGGATCCAGACGCCCCGCCCTGGGATCCGGATCGCATCGACGACGACGTCCTGCGCCTCGTCTTCGTCGCCTGCCACCCCGTTCTCGCGCGGGAGGCCCAGGTCGCGTTGACACTGCGCGTCGTCGGCGGCCTGAGTTCTGCGGGGATCGCCCGCGCGTTCATCCTGCCGGTCGCGACCGTGCAGCAGCGGATCGTGCGCGCGAAGAAGGCCCTCGGCGCGGCCCACGTACCGTTCGAAGTCCCGGATGCCAGCGAGTTTCCGGCGCGGCTCTCGTCCGTCCTGGAGGTCGTCTATCTCGTCTTCACCGAGGGGTACGCCGCGAGCACGGGTGATGACTGGATCCGGCGCGATCTGGCCGCAGAGGCACTCCGCCTCGGGCGCCTCCTCACCCAGCTGCTCCCGCGCGAGCCCGAGGTCCACGGCCTCGTCGCCCTGATGGAGCTTCAGGCGTCGAGGTTCGACGCTCGGACGGCCGACGATGGCACGGCCGTCCTCCTCCCGGATCAGGACCGCACGCGCTGGGATCACGAACAGATATCCCGCGGCGAGGCCGCCCTGAAACGGGCCGACGAACTCGGTCGGTCCCGACATCGAGGACGAGGCAGGTACACCCTCCAGGCCGCGATAGCCCAGTGCCATGCTTCCGCCCGCACCGCGGGCGACACCGACTGGGAGAGGATCCAGCTGCTCTACGAGATCCTCGGGCGGGTCGCGCCATCGCCCGTCGTCGACCTCAACCGAGCCGTCGCGGTGTCGATGTCGACGGGGCCCGCGAACGCGCTCCTCATCGTCGATCACCTCGTCGCGGACGGCCGCCTGGCCGGCTACGCACCGTTGTATGCCGTGCGCGGCGACCTGCTCGAACGCCTCGGGAGAACCCAGGAGGCTTGGGCCGACTTCGAGAAGGCAGCAGGCCTCACCGGAAACGACCGAGAGCGAGATCTCCTGCTCGCTCGAATCCACAACGAAGGGACACCCTCATGAAATTCCTGATCACGCTGTACGTCAATCCCGACACCGACGCCGCCTGGGCGGGGGCGGAGTCCGGAGCACTCCAGAAGGCGCACGACGATGTGCAGGCCGAACTCCGCGCCTCCGGTGAGCTGGTCGACAGCGACGAGCTCGACACCGAAGCTGCCCGGGTCGTGCGGGTCGAGGACGGTCGACCGATCGTCACCGACGGCCCGTTCACCGAGGCCCGTGAGATCGCCGGCGGCTACTACGTCGTCGACTGCGTCGATCTGGATCGCGCCACAGCGATCGCCTCCCGCTTCGAGGAGGCCCGATTCGGGCCCGTCGAGGTTCGCCGACTCGTCCACGCTTCCTAACCGCCACCATCGAGGAGAAAACCATGCAATACGTCCTGTTCATCTGCAACGACCCGTCCGCGCCGGAGTACGTCCCGGCCGAGGACAACATCGAGGAGTGGGTCGCCGACCTCGTGGCCACCGGGCGCTCCGTGGTCGGCGATCGCCTCAGGCCCCCGGCGCAGGCGAAGTCGGTCGTCGTGCGCGACGGCGTCGTCAGCGTCACGGACGGCCCCTTCGCTGAAACCCGCGAGTGGATCGCCGGCTTCGACCTCATCGAGTGCCAATCGCTGGACGAGGCCGTCGAGGTGGCCTCCCGCCACCCCATGGCCCGATTCGGCAAGGTCGAGGTTCGCGCGACCTGGCCCTTCGGCGTCGAGTGACCCGTCGGGGGTACCCCGAGAACCGCTCAGGGGTACCCCAAGAACCAGAGGAACACGACCGCCACCGCTTGCAGCACGACGGCCCCGATGACGAGCAGGATCCGGCGGCGCCTGGTCCGTGAGAACACCTCGGCGCCGAGCAGCGGCGCGACGGGCATCAGAAGCCGCACCAGGCTCTGCTGCGGCAG
>JAODMX010000242.1 GCA_025464735.1 Frondihabitans sp.
GGTCGAGGAGTCAACGATTATCTTCGGCGCCACAGACGGATTTCTCAGCAGGCCACCATCGCCGACCGTGACCTGCTCGAGGTCTTTCGGCTCGGAGACCATGATGAACACGATGTCGCGATCTGCGAGTTCGACGGGATGATCGACGATCTTCGCGCCCTTGTCGGTCAGCGTTTCGGCCTTCGATCGAGTGCGGTTGTACGCCGTCACGTCGAACCCGGCGTCAAGCAGGCGAGTTGCGAGCGCGAAGCCCATTCGGCCCGTCCCAATCCAACCAATGGTGGGACCGCTTTTTCCGTTGGCCACGTTGCCCTCATCTGCTGTCTTTCGATTGTCAATTGCAACCGATTGCACTGAGTTTAGGTAGCGAGGTGTCCACTGTCAATGACGCGCTGAGACCCGCACCAACGGGTGTCGAATTCTCCACGTTCTCCGCGTACTTGGTGCGAGGCTGGATGCGGATAGCTGTTTTTCGGCCAAACTAACGCCCGTCACTTTGACCAAATCACGGCCGTCACTTTATCGACGACTGGTCGTCATCTGCCGGTCCGTCGCCATTCACCGACGGAGAGCAGCGTGACTCTCACGTCGATCGACACCCCCGCTGGTAGAGGAGTTCTGCATGCCCGGTACCACTCGAAAAACACTGATCCGTGCCACGGCGTTCGCGGCTGCGGTGGTCGCCATCGGAAGCCTCGGTCAAGTGGCGGGCTTCGCCGGCGCCGCGCACGCCGCGACGCATGGCCCGACCCGATCCGTCCCTTTGATCCCGGGAAATCTCCTGGTCAGCACGAGCACCTTTGACACGACGCCTCACATCGTCCCCGGGACAACGCAACTCCCTCTGGGCTGTACGGGCGCCAATTGTGTTACGGCGATCGCAGACGGAACCTATCCGTATGTGTTCAACAACGACACCGTAGATGCCAATTTCGGCGTCACGTCGCCCATCTCCCTGGACGAGGTCACCCCGAGTGGGCGCCGTCTCGGCTCGATCATTGTGCCCGCACCGACCAACTCCCGAGACGGGTTGACCAGCGGAGCCGTGACGAGCTTCTCATCGAAGTCAGAGGTCGCCCTCAACCTCTCGACGAGCGGCAAGTACCTCACCTTCATGGGCTACCAGGCGCCGGACGGCGGCATCGACGTGTCGAACTCGAACACTCCGGGTGTCGTCGATCCGACCAACCCTGACCCGCTGAGCTACTACCGGGTCGTTGCAAAGCTCAGTCAGAACGGAAAGTTCACCTTCACCAACACAAACGCCTACAGCGGCAACAACGGACGTGCGGCGATTCTGGACGACAACCGCGGCTCCGATTCGTTGTTCACGGTGGGCAATGCGGGCAACGGCTCGAATCCGCAGCCAGCCGGCGTTGTTCTCGGCGCCGGGGCGCAGATCATCAAGCCGTCGACTCGTGACCAGTCGGAGCAGGATCCGGGACAGCCCACGCCCGTCGGCAGCTTCAGCGTGACCGAACTCGGGAGCACGGCAGATAAAGTCGGTAAAGACGACAACTTCCGTGGCCTCACGGTTTCCAACAACGTGCTCTACTACACGAAAGGTAGTGGCAGCAACGGCGTCGACACCGTGTACTTCCTCGACACGACGGGCACAGCCTGCCCGACCGGCGTCGGCATTCCAGCCCCTGGTGCTGCACTGCCGTCGACCGCCCTCGCGGACGACGCCGCGACCGGCCTGACGAACAACATGTGCATCCTCAGGGGCTTCCCGACCACGAGCGCAAAGGTGAACACCACGTCGTTCCCGTTCGGGCTCTGGTTCGCGAACTCGAAGACGCTCTACGTTGCGGACGAGGGCAATGGAACAACCACCTTCGATCGGGCCACCGGCACCTACACGGCCGCAGCCGCGTCGACCACGGCAGGCCTTCAAAAGTGGACCTTTGACTCGTCAACCGGATCGTGGCAGCTTGCCTACACGCTGCAGTCGGGTCTGAAACTGGGCCAGCCCTACCGGGTCGCCGGGTATCCGACCGGCACGAACGCGGTGACGAACCTGCCCTGGGCACCCGCGACCGATGGCCTTCGCAACATCACCGGGCGTCTCAACCGGGACGGCACGGTCTCGATCTGGGCTGTGACGTCGACTGTCAGCGGGGGCGGCGACATCGGAGCCGACCCGAACCAGCTGCTCACGATCACGGACCGTCTCGCGGCCTCGAGCCCGGCACACGAGACCTTCCGTACGGTGACGGCGCCCGAGAACGCAACTGTGGTTCGTGGCGTCTCCTTCACCCCGGGCACGCAGGCGGACCGCGGTCGTTGATCGGGGTTCCGACCCGCCGCACTCGCATGCGGCCGGGGAGAGTCTCGCTTGGCTGGTGCTCCGCCCCTTGTCACTTTCGGCAGGGGCGGAGCACCATGGGGCATAACCAATTACCTCATGGCGCGTCAAGGGACGATGGAGTCGATATAGCCGCCATCGACCCGAAGAGCGGCACCCGTCGTGGCAGATGCTTGCCGCGAGCTGAGGTAGACGACCATGTTGGCGATCTCTTCGGGCTCGATCAGGCGCTCGAGCAGTGATTGCGGTCGGTGCTTTTTCATGAACTCGATCTGCGCGGCGTCCCACTCGAGGCCTGGGTCGACGAGTTCGTAGACGAAGTCTTCGACACCGGCTGTGTGTGTCGGGCCGGCAAGCACCGAGTTGACAGTGACACCCGTGCCCGCGGCCTCTTTGGCGAATCCGCGGGACACGGCAAGGAGGGCGGTCTTCGAGACGCCGTAGTGGATCATCTCGGCGGGCGTGACGACGGCGGAGTCGCTGCCAATGTTCAGGATCCGCCCCCAGCCGCGGCCCATCATCCCGGGTAGCGTCAGGCGAGTCAGGCGAACGGCGCTGAGTACGTTGACGTCGAAATAGCGTCGCCATTCGTCATCGGTGATGGCGAGAGCGGCGACAGTTCCGAAGATCCCCAGGTTGTTGACGAGGATGTCGACAGGGCCTAGCGTCTCGAGGGCTGCCTGCGCGCCCTCCGCCGTAGTCACGTCGGCGGGAACGGCGACAAGGTCTGCGTTCGGGATGCGACTCCTGATATCTGCGATGGCTGTGGACACGCGTTCGGCGGACCTGCCGTTGATGCCGACCGTCGCACCGGATCCGGCGAGGCCCTCGGCGATCGCCAGGCCGATGCCCTGGGTCGAGCCCGTGACGAGGGCGGTCTTGTCGGTGAGGTCTATGTGAATGGTCCTGCTCCTAGTCGTTGCTTCGTCGGTCGAGACGTTCCGTCGGTGCTTTCGTTGTACCGCGACCACAGCTTGGTCAGTGGCTTGACGTCGCCCAGCGTCCAACCGGCGATGTGATTCGAGAATTCCGAGCCGCGAAGGTCGAGGGCGGTGGACACGCGATCGTGGCCAGCCTCGGTCAGGGCGACGATCCCGCCGCGGTGGTCGGCCGCATTGGGCTCGGTAGCGACCAGGTCGAGCTCTCTCACGCGCCGGGCGCCACCGCCTTCAACTCCGAGGATGCAGCACAATGCCCGACGTCGTGATCCTGGCTCGGCCCGCGGCAAAGACGAAACGCTCCTTGTCGACCAGCTCGTCGTCGACTCGATGAACTACTGGTGGGAGGTCGACGGGATTCGTGGCGGTCTCGCCGCTCCTGAGACCACAACGAGCGAGATTGTCCAGGCGTTCCTCCCGACGCCACACCGCAACCGGAAACAAACCACCCATCAGCCGGTTGGCCAACCCCCTCGGCAGGACATCTAGGTCGGGTGACACGTCGTGGCACCGTGCTGGCCCGGTGTTTTCGGGCTTCTCGGCCGGAGCCTGTCGAGGCGCGTAGTTGACGAAGCGGCTCTTCCGCGGGAATGATGGTACTCGACACGGGACTTAATACGTATTGGTTTCGTGGTCACCGACATGATCCTTCAGAGAGGAAGGTTCTGAGACCTATGTTTCGATCACTCACGAGGTTGCAGGCGATCAGCGCCGCGGCCATCACTGGAGCGCTGTTGCTCACCGGGCTGACGGCCACCAGTAGTGTTGCCGACACGAGCCTGTACCACGAGCCGTACCGGCCGCAGTTCCACTTCTCGTTGCCGTCCGGATGGATCGGTGACCCGAATGGCCTCGTCTATGACGACGGCCTGTACTACCTCTTCAGTTACGGCACCTGGCAGGGGGCCGTCAGCACGGACCTGGTGCACTGGAAGGACATTCCGGTGACGGGACCGGAAGCCGACCCGGGCAGTGACGCCTTCTATTCCGGGAGCGCCGTGGTCGACACGAACAACACCAGCGGCTTCGGCTCGAAGACGAACCCGGCAATGGTCGCGTTTTACACCAGCGTGCAGGCAGGCACGGACGTGGAGAAGCAGTCCCTCGCCTACAGCACGGACCACGGCCGCACGTGGACCCGCTACTCGGGAAATCCCATCCTCGACCTTGATTCGGTGAACTTCCGTGACCCCAAGGTGTTCTGGTACGCGCCGAAGCACGAGTGGGTGATGGCGGTCACGCTGTCCGACCAATACAAGGTGTCGATCTACACGTCGCCGAACCTGAAGACCTGGACGCACGAAAGCGACTTCGGCCCTCGAGGGGCGACGACCGGCGTCTGGGAAATGCCGGACCTGTACTCCCTGCCGGTTGATGGCAATCCGCGGAAGACCAAGTGGGTGCTCAGCGTCAGTGTCGGCAGTACCGGCGTGCAGTACTTCACCGGGGGCTTCGACGGGAACACGTTCACGGCGGACGGGTCGGCGACATACGCGCCTCCGCCCGGAATGACCGTCGCCGACTTCGAGTCCGGTGACTACTCCGGTTGGACGAGCTCTGGCACAGCGTTCGGCGCTACGCCTGCAGCCGGGGCGCTGCCGGATCAGCAGACGGTGTCCGGATATCAGGGCACCTACCTGGCCAACAGCTACAACGGCGGAGACGGCAGCACGGGAACGCTCACCTCGGCACCGTTCACCCTCGACAAGTCGCACCTGAACTTCCTGATCGGCGGTGGCGACAACCCCTATGTACCGGGTTCCGTGCCGGCGGGGACCGTGCCGAACGGGACGGTGTTCGCGGACTTCTCCGGCTCGACATACGGGACCGGCTGGTCTGCCACCGGGGCATTCGCGAATGCGGGCCCAACCACGGAATCGCTCCCTAACCAGATCGGTGCATCCGTGCTGGACACCTACACCCCGGACGGCGACCCGGGTACCGGCACCATCTCGTCACCGACGTTCACCGTCAACAGTTCGCACATTGACCTCCAGCTTGCCGGTGGAGACCACCCGTGGGGTCAATCGAATCCCACATCCGTGAACCTCGTTGTCGGTGGGAAAGTGGTCGAAACCGCGACCGGGGGCGGGTCATCCACTCTGAACTGGACCAACTGGGACACCAGCGCCTACCAAGGGCAGAAGGCACAGATCCAGGTTGTGGATGACAACGACGGATCCGCCGGGTGGGGTCACATCATGGTCGGCGACATCGTCTTCGCCGATGAGGCAGCATCGCCGTGGGACACGCAGACATCGGTGAACCTCCTCGTCGACGGCACCGTCGTGCGCTCGGCGACCGGCGGCAACAGCGAAGCCCTCGACTGGACCAGCTGGAACCTGTCCGACATCCAGGGTAAGCAGGCGCAGATCCAGATCGTCGACGACGCGACCGGCGGCTGGGGGCACATCCTGGCCGACGACTTCACCCTCAGCAACTCCGCCGCCCTCAACCAGGTGCAACGCGCGAACTGGCTGGACTACGGAGCCGACTTCTACGCGGAGAACACGTGGAACAACGTACCGAACGGCCAACGAATCGCGATCGCATGGATGAACAACTGGGCGTACGCCAGTGCGGTACCTACGAGCCCATGGCAGGGCGCCGAGACCTTCCCCCGAACTCTGTCGCTCCGCACCATCGACGGGAAGCCCCGCGTTGTCGAGCAACCCGTGTCCGGCATCAACCAGTTGCGGACCGGCAACGCGTACAAGGCCAAGAACGTGACTCTGACCGACACGACCACGCCACTGGGAACGAGCGGGCAGACTCTGGATATCGAAGCCCACCTGACCGCCGGATCGGCCGCCACGTTCGGACTGAACGTGCACACCGGATCCGGCCAGTACACCCAAATCGGCTATGACACGTCCTCCGCGCAGCTCTACATCGACCGCTCCCACTCAGGGAACGTCACATTCAGTCCAGCCTTCACCACTCGCAGCGAAGCTCCGCTGCAGCTGAACCGCGGAGGCCTTGACCTGCGCGTCCTTGTGGACACCTCATCCATCGAGGTGTTCGGCGCCGACGGGCAGGTGGTGCTGACCGATCAGATCCTGCCGGACGCAACCAGCACCGGAGTGAGCGCCTTCGCCACCGGCGGCACCGCACACCTGGACCAACTCCGGTCCTGGCAACTGAAGTCGATCTGGAAGTAACTTCGACCCCGCCGGTCGTGCGGCGCGAACAGCGCTCGCTACCTGGTCCGCACCTCGGCGCGGACCAGGGTGAAGCCGCCGTCCTGGCCGAACACTCCGACCCGACCCTCGGGTCGGTCGTAGAGTCGTGCGCTCAAGGCGACGTGACCGTCGACCACTGCGACGCAGAGGTCACCGTCGAGGTGGATCTCGATCCGGTGCCGTCCCGGTTCGAGGCGGACCGGTCGCTCCAGTTCCACCGCGTGCGGAACATCTCCGAGGACCTGCCACTGCTCGGTCCCGGTTCGGCCTCGCGGCCACCGATCCAGGACGAGCCTGTGTCGTTGGGGCTCGAGCCGCAACGCATACCCGTCCTCGCCGTCGTCGGACGTGCGCAGCAGTACCCCGCAGGCTTGGGTGCCGTCGTCGATGTCGAGTTCCACCGCGATGACAGCATCATCTGCCAGGACTGGGCCGATCCAAGCGGCGTATCGGTCATGGGCACCCTCTCCGGTGCGCGCAGCGGCTCCGTTCACGGCGACGAAATCGTCCGTGATGTCTTCCTGCGCGACGTAGGCAGCTTTCACCGCGTCGGGAAGGTCGAATCGGAGCGCCCCGTCTGCCTGCTGGTGAGCTTGCAGAACGGACATCGTTCCGGCCCATTGCCACGCGCCCAGGTCGTGTTCGTTCTGCTTGGTAGCGATCCACCCGACGAAGTAGCGGCCGCCGTTCAGCTCGAGAGTCTTCGCGGCGTAAAACGCGCGCCCGTCAACGCTGTCATCCTCCGGCGCCCGCCACGGCCCGTCAGGGCTATCGGCGATCCGATAGCGCGTGCAGAATGCGTCCGAGAACTCGGAGTACACGAGGTACCACCAATCGCCCCACTGGAACACGTCGGGGCATTCCTGCGTGATGAAGCGGTGCGGTTCCCACAGGGTACCGGCATCCCGCCAGGTGACGAGATCATCGGACTCGAGGCGTGCTACGACTCCGGAGCGGCGGTACGGCTCGCCGAGTCGACGGGTCGCGAGCAGCATCTGCCACGGCGCATCCGGCGAGGGACGGAACACGAACGGGTCCCGCCAGTCCTCCGCCGCATACTGTTCGGACGCAGGAAAATCCCAGTCCGGGTGCTTTAGCCACCGGGTGGGATCCCCTTCGGAGGTGGCATGGCACACGACCTGCGCGTCGCCTTCCGCGCCGTTGCGTGAGGTACGAATCCGCGGATTGTGGCCGGTATAGAACAGGTGCAGTCCACCGGCGTCGTCCCGGATGACACTGCCGGTGTAGCAGTCGAAATCGGACGCGTCAGGCCCGCCCGAGGGGAGTACCACTCCCCGGTCGTGGAAGTCGACGAAATCGGTGGTGGTGACGGCCCCCCAAGGCATTCCCGTTGCCCGCTTCAGGGGGGCCTCGCTCGGCCGTTCATCGAGGAGGTAGAACAGCCAGGCCGTTCCATCGAGTTCGAACGGGATCACATCGCCGACCCAACCGGCCGGGGGGCGGAAGTGCGTGCCGGGGTGCCGACTCATTGGGCTCCTTCCGATCGTGGGGCGGCCAGCGAGCTGCGGGCGATGTAGTCGCAGGGCACGATGTGCCGCAGTGGAGCATCGTCGTCGAGAAGAAGCGTGCCGGCTTCGAACCCCATCCGCTCATGCGGAAGCGCCACGGTGGTCAACGGTGGATGCAGCTGATCGGCCAGATCCGGCTGGTCGTCGAATCCGACGATGCTGATGTCGTCCGGGCAGCGCAATCCCAGGGACTGAGCCGCCATCATCGCCCCGACCGCCATTCGGTCGTTGCCGCAGACGAACACCGTTGGCCGCTCTTCAGTGAGCACGGTCATCGCGAGGTCGTAACCCGAGCCCACCTGGTACGTGCCGTATTCGCGTCGGATCGATTCGGAATCGATATCTGCGTCGTGTGCCGCGTCTATCAGGCCACGGACTCGCTCCTGGCAGGCGAAATCGTCCTCCGGTCCGCCGAGGAACACGACATTCCGATGTCCGGCGGCGAACACGGCGGTGGCAGCATCCTTGCCGCCTTGATATTCGTCCGCGAGCACCACGGTCGCGTCGCCTGACTCCAAGGGGAAGCAGTTGACAAATACCATCCGTGTCCCGGCGGGCACCTCTATGGGCTGCACAACCTCCGGGCCGGGGGCCGCGTAGATCAGGCCCGCGACACCCTGGCGGACCAGGTTCTCCACTGCGGCTTTCCCGCCGTCAGGGGTTTGCTCGGTCTCGACGACGAAGCAGACGTAGCCCGCGTCCTGAACGGCTCGCTGGATGCCGGTGATGATCCGACCGGCGTAGGGCTGTGCGACGACACGGTCCGCAATGACACCGACGGTGTACGAGCGGTTCGATCGCAACGCCTGTGCGGCCCGGTTCGGCTGGAAGTTCAGATCCTTCGCCGCCTGAAGGACCCTGGTGCGAGTCTCTTCAGCGACGGACACGTCCCGGCGGTCGTTCAGCACGAACGAAACCGTCGGCTGCGACACCCCGGCGTGCCGTGCAACATCTTTCATCGTCACTCTCAACGACTTCTCTGGTCCCTTGCGGTTTGCCATCTGCCTTCCTCCTGACCCTCATCATGCCAGAAGCAAATACGTATTGCTTCCCTCTGCTTCAGAGTGTACGCTCGCCATCACAAATACGTATTGGTTCGCTTTGGTGGCGGACCAACGACCGCTCAGAGAGGAGCGAATCATGGTCAATTCATTCCAGGCACCTATCGACCGCCGCACCCTGTTCAAGGCCGGAGGCGCGGGGCTCGCGCTTGCGGGTATCGCGTCGCTCGCGGCGTGCGCGTCGACCGGAGGCGGCGGCGGGACGAATACATCCGGGACGGTGACGATGCTCTACTTCGGCGAGCAGAGCGCGGCGACGACCCTGCAGAAGGCGATCGAGCCGAAGATTAAGAAGCTGGACAAGAACGCCTCCTTCCAGGTCACCGCCATCAATGGCACTGACTGGAACGACTTCCTCGCGAAGGTTCTCACCCAGATCGCCGCCGGAAACGCGCCCGACATTGTCAGCGTCGCAACAGAAGGCCAGCAGCTGCTCGCATCGAAGGACCTCCTCGTCCCGCTGGACAGCTATGTCACGAAGAACCTCTCGTCGTTGAACACGTACTTCACCGGTGTGCACCCCGCGCTCGTCGAATCGACGATGTATCAAGGTCACCTCTACACGCTTCCGGACAGCTTCAACGCGGGGAGCATGTTCTACTCCACAAGCATCTTCGAGAAGGCGGGCATCTCGGCTCCCAAGGACAACTGGACCATGGATGACTTCCACTCTTCCGCGAGCAGCATTGCGAAACTCGGTGGCAACACAAATGCCTTCGACTGGGTTGTGCGTCTCTGGGGCAGCTGGACCTCTTTCTTGTACGCCAACGACGGGAACCTGCTCGAAGAGGGCAAGTACTCGGGCGGCGATTGGCTGTGGAAGAGCGATGCCTTCAAGAACAACACCGTTGGGGTCGACGGTCGCAAGGGCGGCTGGAAGTGGGGTCAACCCACCGCCAACTCGGATGCGGCGGTGGAGGCCCTCGAATACATGATCGATCTGCAGAAGTCCGGCTACTCACCTTCGCCCGACGTGGGAGGCGGCGCCACACTGCAGGGCCTCTTCGCCTCGGGGCGAATCGGCATGGCGATCGGAGGAGGCTTCTGGGCGGGCGGCCTTCACAACGCGGGTATGAAAGACGGGAGCTTCGACGTGGCACCGTTCCCGACCTGGAAGAGCAACAAGTCCCTCTTCGGAGCGGGCGGCTACGGCATCTTCAATTCGTCGAAGAGAAAAGATCTCGCATTCGAGGTGGTGAAGCTCATGGTGCAGCCATCGACCTTCGACACTCTCTGGCCTGGGAATGTCACCACCCCCGGACAGAAGCCGCTGATGACTGATGCCCGGTACTCCTCGACCGGGCCCGCCCACTGGTCGGTGTTCTACGACCAGCTGAACGGTTCGGTCCCGATCTCGGCACCGCCGTACTACAACGCCCTCGCAACGTCGCTGAACCAGAGGACCACGCAGGCCATCTCCTCCGGCAACGCCAAACAGGCGCTGGATGGCATGCAGGCCGACTTCGAGCAGGCCGCGAAGCAGTCTTCCTGATGTCCGCCGCTATCGAGCGGCGCGGGGGCGCCCCATCGAGCTCCCACGCCCGCAAAGTCCAACCTCGGCCGGGCGCGCGGCGAGCACGCCGCCGAGAGGCGACCTTCGGGTTCCTGATGATCGGCCTGGCCGTCATCTTCGTCGCCGTGTTCACCCTGGCGCCAATTCTGGCGTCCCTCGGCTTGTCGTTCATGTCCTGGGACGTGTTCACGCCACCGAAATGGGTGGGCTTGCAGAATTACACCCGCCTGTTCAGTGACGGACAGGTCCTGGCATCGTTCGGCGTCACCATTACGCTGGCCGTCGCCATCGTGGTGCTGCAGATCTCCCTGGGGATGCTCTTGGCGGTGCTGGCGAACAATCGGCGCCGCAACGCGACCCGCGTGTTCTTCCGCACCGCGTTCTACCTTCCGTTGTTGGCGTCAACTGCCGCGGTGTCGATTTTCATGGGCTATATCTTCGACACCAAGTTCGGGCTCATTAACTACTATCTGGGCGAGCTGGGGCTCTCGGGGGTGCACTGGCTGAACAATCCGTTTTCGGCGAAGGTCACCATCGTCCTGGTCGTGGTGTGGCAGCAGGTTGGTTTCACCTTTGTGCTGTTCGTCGCGGCATTGATGTCGGTCCCTGTCGATGTCCAGGAGGCGGCGGCGATCGACGGGGCCGGTCCGTGGCGCACGCTGTTCCAGATCAAGATTCCGCTGATCAGCCCGACGATCCTGTTCGCCACCGTCATCGCGATGATCAACGCGATGCAGTTGTTCGACCAACCCTTCATCATGACCAAGGGCGGGCCAGGGACGGCGACGACGACCGCGACGATCTCGCTGTATCAAGCGGGATTCCAGAACCTGCAGTTCGGATTCGCCTCGGCTATCGCGATCCTGCTGCTGGTCATCATCGGCATCATCACGGGCCTTCAATTCCTCGCAGCACGGAAGCTGGTGTTCTACCAATGACGACAGAGACTATTCACCCGGTGCCGTTGCTCGATGCGAGCAAGCCACGCCCGGACGGTGTCGTGCGACGCAGGAAACCCATCGTCAAAGTGGGCAGCGTCGTCGGCTTGGTGACTCTGATCATCGCGGCCGTCTTCGCGCTGGGCCCACTGCTGTGGACTCTGACGACGTCGTTAAGGACCCCGGCCGCCTCGTTCAACAATCCGCCACAGTGGTTCCCGGTTGACTGGGACTTCAGTAACTACACGGCTGTGTTCCACCAGTTACCGATTGGACAGTTCTTCCTGAACAGCGTGGTCGTCACGTTGCTGATCGTCGTGGGCCAGACGGTCACCTGCAGCTTGTCGGGTTACGCATTCGCGATGATCTCGTTTCCCGGGAAGAACACCATCTTCGGAATCTTCCTGGCGACGATGATGGTGCCGATCCAGACGATCATCATCCCGGTCTTCGTCATCCTGAAGGACTTGGGCCTGACCGGATCCATCGCATCGCTGATCATCCCCGCGCTTGGAAGTGCGTTCGGCACTTTCTTGATGAGGCAGTACTTCATGCAGATGCCGAAAGAACTGGGTGAGGCGGCGCGGATCGATGGCGCCAGCCAGTTCGGAGTGTTCCGACACATCTACATCAGGATGGCCAGCCCTGCAGTCGCCACTCTCGCGATCTTGAACTTCTCCGGGTTCTGGGCCGAGTACTACCGGCCGCTGATCTTCTTGAACCAGCAGAACACTTTCACCCTGCCGTTGGGCCTCGTCGCCCTACAAGGGAACTTGGGCACCGGATCCAT
>JAODMX010000260.1 GCA_025464735.1 Frondihabitans sp.
GTTCAGATGCGAGAGGTTCCGTTCGAGGACCGCGCCGCCTGGGCGCACCTCGCCCGCGACACCGCCGGCGCGTTCGCGGCATGGTCCCAGCGCGTTGAGATGACACCCGGGCCACTGGCACAAACGGCTCGCGACCTGTCTCGCACGGCACAGATTAGAGCACACCAGTCACGGCCGAGACGCGTCGGTCACGTCTTGATGGCCGGAGCCACGGCGATGCTTCTCCAGGCGGCATCCCAAGGCCAAGGCTCCATGGCCGAGGCCCTGCTTCTGCGCCAGCTCGCATCGACGGTGAAGGTCGTTATGGAGATGCACGCCGCCATCGGAGACGCTCAACGCGCGGCGCAAATCAACCGCACCCTTACTGAGCAATATACCCAGGTGCGTGACCGCCTACCGTCGCTCGTCAAACCGGAGATGCCGCATCAGAGCTCAGCTGTGCCGACACCCGCCGAGACGCTCGATCCCGAACTGGCGAAGATCGTCAAGGCAGCCCAACAAGGCCAAGACGCCCCGGGGACCGGGTCGCCGATCCCGAACCGGATAGACCCCTACAAGCCCCGAACCGCCATTACGCCCAACGAGCGCGACGGGCACGAGAGATAAAAAGGAGCACCATATGGCCGACGAATCAGACGGCATCGGAGAAGCATTCGACGGACACATGCGAATCGCCCTCGCCGCCGCAATGCACATGGCACAGCACATTGCCCGGCTCCGTGAAGAACTCGCCCGCACCAGCCAGCTTCGCACCGAACAACAGAACCGCGAACTGCAAGCCAGGTTCGTGTCCGAACGCGGCGCCGCTCGTGCGAGCCTCAGTCTGATCGAACGACCCGGCTGGTGGGACCGCGCCAGTATCGCCGAAATAGCGGACGCGTACGAGACAACCGAGGCGTGGGCACCGCTCGACCGCGACATAGCCGGGGTAGGCGAGCGCATGCGCGAAGAGCTCAGCAACAGATACGGTGTGGACGTCAATAACTTACGGGCAGATCCTGCTTCAACTCGAGACGCGATTGACCGCACAGAGCACGCTCGAGCGGAGCCGACTTACCGACGCGCTGGAAGCGCTCAGAACTATGTTGAGGCAGCCGTCCTGCTCTCCGCGGCCGAACAGCGCGACCAGCTGGATCGCGAGCTTCAATCGGACTTCGAGCCGCACAACCAGGACGATTCCGAACTCGGATGCGCTGTCCCCCAGTCTCGCGACAACGCAGCCCTCACTTACGACAGCGAGGCGCGCCGTGGCAAGTTCGCCAATGACATGAGCGGCGAAGGCGTTCACGCCGACTTACGAAGCGTTCGCCTCGCCGTCGACCGCGAGAACGCAACTCACCCGAGTGCGGCGGTTTCGGCGAAGCCGGGCAAACAAAGCAAGGCCCGTAGCCGTTCTCGAGCAGCGGGCTTGACACGTGAGCGCGGCGGAATGACCCGCTAAGTCAGATTGCCTCAACGCTCGAACGCGCCGCAGCCCGTGACCGTTTGAGTCGCTTGATCGGGCGTGTCTTCAGACCGACACGATGCTCCGATCCTTCGGCTGGGCGTCACCGGCAAGCAATGTGAGCGTGTCCTGAGCCGTCAGCATCATTCCGTCAGGGTGAGCGCGTCCTAGTCCACTATCGACGGGTTGTCGTCCACCTTCTCGCCGGCTGGGCGCTGATCGGAATTGTCGACAACTCGCCGATAGGCGCAGTCATGATCCGGCGCTCCCGCAGGCAGCTTCTCGCTCAGCTCTTCCCGCTTGCTCCACAGCGGGAGGCTGCCGCTGCTTCGAGCAACTACACGAAGACGCCGGTTTGCAGTGGTTCGTATGCAACCAATCCGATGCATCTACGGCCTGGTGTCTGGCAAAGTCTCGACCCCGTGAATGGACGTGTGCTCAGGGGTGGAGCCCTCGGATGAGATGTGCTTCGGCAACTTTCTCGACTGCGGTGACCGTTGCTGCTTCTCGTAATGTAATTTGGCGGCGGGTGCTTGATTCCAGCAGTTGGTGCCACGCGCGTGTCATTCGGTGCTCGAGTCGTTCTTCGACTTCGGCGGCGGTCCACCAGTAGGCCTGGTTGCCTTGAACCCATTCGAAGTACGACACGATCACTCCGCCTGCGTTGGCGAGGATGTCGGGGACTACCAGTATGTCTCTGTCGGTAAGGATTCTGTCGGCAGCGGAGGTCGTTGGTCCGTTGGCGCCTTCCACCACGATTTTTGCGTTGATGTGTGCGGCGTTGTCCCGATGTATTACTCCTTCGATGGCCGCCGGGATGAGCAGATCGATGTCGAGTTCCAGCAGCGAGTCGGGAGGCAGTGCGTCAGCGTCTGGAAATCCGACGATCGTCCCTGTCTCGGCGACGTGCCGACGCAATTTGGTTAGGTCGAGCCCATTGGACGAGAAGATCTCGCCATACTGGTCGCTCACCGCTAGAACCTTGACGCCGGCGTCGTGGAGGAACTGAGCGGTCCCTGCACCGACGTTACCGAAGCCTTGTACGGCAGCGGTGCTTCGATGTTGCTTCAAATCTCGATGCCGTAGGGCGGCGAGTGCTATGTGAACAACGCCTCTGGAGGTTGCTGTTGAGCGTCCGTGGGAACCGCCAATGCTTACTGGTTTTCCGGTGACGACGCCGGGGACGGTGTAGCCGACGCTGACTGAGTATGTGTCCATGATCCATGCCATGGTTTGTTCGTCGGTGCCGATGTCTGGCGCCGGGATGTCCCTTTCCGGCCCGATGATCGGCAGGATCTCGCTGGTGTAGCGCCGGGTGACCCTTTCCAGCTCGCGTTGTGAGTAATTTCTCGGGTCGATGGTGATCCCGCCTTTTGCTCCGCCGTATGGGACGTCCAGCAGTGCGCACTTCCACGTCATCCACATCGCGAGGGCTTTTACCTCGTCGAGCGTCACGCTCGGGCTGTACCGAAGTCCTCCTTTAGATGGTCCGCGGGAGCTGTTGTGCTGAACGCGGTAACCGGTCAAGACTTCCAGGCTTCCGTCGTCGCGGCGCAACGGCACTTGTACCTTAAGTTCTCGGCGCGGATGCGCGAGTAGCTGGTGAAGACCTGCGGGGTATTCGAGAGTGGCGATCGCGTCGGCCAGTTGACTTTGAGCGCTTTCTAGTGCTTGTTCGCCGCGAGCGGCGGTTGGGGCTGCTGCGGCCGGTCCGATGAGTC
>JAODMX010000288.1 GCA_025464735.1 Frondihabitans sp.
CCATCGATCTGTTCGCCGATAGAAGGGTCACTCCTTTGGATGCTGCAGTGGGTGACCCAGTCGGAGGCTGCATCCCACGGCTCCACGATGTTGTGGATCGAGAGGGGATGACCGACATGGTCCTCCTCAGCAATGAGCCGGCCGATCCGCTCCCAATCGTCAGGTCGTTTCGCCGTCAGCAGTTCGTACTCATTTGCGACGGACCACCACACCGTGGGCAGCGCGGCCAGGCGCCGGACGGCGTACCGCACGTAGCGGTCGTCGACCGAGGCTGGAAGAGAGGAGAAGCCCCAGCGATCGTAGGCATGGAACAGAATCAGCTCGGCGTCGATACCCAGACGTGCGAGGTCCTCGATGCGCCTTTCCAGGTGTCTGAAGTACTCGAGGTCGAAATGTTCGAGGTCCCATGATCCGTCGTCGAGGCGAGGGAACACGAACCGCTCGGGCTCATTCGAGTTGTAGAGGAACGACTTCGGGAACAAGCCCATCCGAATCTTGGTGAAGGGCGTTTTGGAGAGGCTCGCGAGGGTGCGCCGCTGCAGCTCGTCCGGCTGATGCGTCCAGGCGTACGCAGTGGTCCCGATCGGAGTAATCGTCTTCCCGTCGCGGACGAAGCGAGCTCTTTCACGATCTACCCTGACTGGTCCAGGGCCGGATCCTGCCGCCACATCGATGCTGCCCGAGATCCCGTCCAGCGACCTGGCATTTGAGGCTGTGGTGAAAGACCACACGCCCTCGTTGGGAGGCAGGAACCGGACTCGGTAGAGCCCGTCCCCGTCGTAGAAACCACCGACATCGACCTGGTCCGGTCCCGATTCAAAGCGGACGGAAACGTCAACGTCCACGAACGGGTTGCCGTGCGATGGGCCACGGAACAGTACCTCGAGGGGGCGGGCGGTCTGTGCTGCTGAAGGCGTCTCAAGCAGAGCGCTTCCGCGCTTGACGTCGCGCCCCTCATACTCCGGCGACACCGGAGCGATAGGAGGCTCGGCGATCGACGCCAGCGGATTCGTGATCGTGGCAAGACGATCAAGAATCGCCTCCTCGAGTTCGCCGTCACCGCTCAAGGCGATCCGCAAATAGACCCCAAGCGGAAAGGCCTGGAACCCCTCGGCGACTCCCGCTTCGGCCACACCGGGCACATCGTCGCGAAGGACCGTCGCGGCCTCCGAGGTTGCCAGCGCGTCTCGCACGCTCGTCCATCGATCGAAGCAAGTCTGCGATTCAGTCTCGGTCGCCATGGGGTGCCTTTCGTGGTGAGCAGCCGATCGACGTCGTCGATCGTGCAAGAAGGAGCCAGTCGTCATCCGATGGCTTCTGGGGAACGACGAGTGAACCGTCGTCGCCGGATCGAACGATCCCCGCTTCGAACCACTCGCCGGATCGAGGGTCGAACCAGCGCAGGTCGAATGCGTCCTGCGGCAGGCCCACGAGGGATCCAACTGGCTCGTCGGTCCGGTAGGTGTCGGGAAAGTAGACCGTCAAGACGGACCGTGACGCGGTCGAGAGGACTGGCGGCTGGTAAAAGCGCCGATTAATGAAGCCACCAGGAAGGAAGGCATCCGCGGGCGTGAGGTCCTGCCATCCGGCGACCTCGTAATACCGGCGTAGAAACCCCATTTGTTCCGCTCCTGGCAGATCAACGCCGTCGTACCAAGGCAGTCGTCCCCAAGCGCTGACGCTCTCGGAGGTGTCCCAGGCGCCGTTCCAGCATCCTTGCGCGCCGTAGGAGTAACCGCAGCAGCCCGACTGGATCGCTTGGTAGGCCGCGTGGCGAACCATGGTGTCAGTTACCAGACGGCGGCCGGCGGGCTCCACACTGATGAGGCCCTCGTAGAGGCTCTCTCCCTCGACGAGGGGAACAGACGGGTGTCCGGAGAAGAAGTCCGCGTAGTGGTGTGAATCTAGATCAAGATCTCCGTGGCCGTGTTGGTTGAGCCCGAAGGTGAGCCAGTCTTCGTCGATGAAAGTTGTGGCGATCGGCCGGTCGTTCGTGGAGTGAACCGTGATCGGGTGCCCGTACCCGTCGGCGTCACGGATGGCCTCGCCGACGCGAAGCCAGCCTGCGAGCCGCTCGTCTACTCGGTCTGGGTCGTAGCCGGGCACCTCGCCTCCGAGGGTCCAAACGACCGCGAAGCTGCCGTATCGGGCCACGATGTAGCGCGCGAAGCGAACAACACCGTCCGGGTCGTCATCGACGAGCCCGTGCCAGCCGAACCCCAGCGCCGTCACGAGGCCTGCGTCGGCGATGTAGGCGATCCTCGGATCTATTTCGTCACGGATGTACTCCGGGTTCAGACGCGTGAATGGCTCGCCGTCGCACCAGAACGGGGAGGCCTCCCCTGACCAATCGACCGTCATCAGATTGGCTTGGTAGACGGTGAAGCCCTGATCGACCCGCTTGTCGATGGTTCCGCGGAACTGAGAATCCCACCCTGGTTTGTTCGCCTCGTCTTGTCTCTCGAAGCGGAAGCGCCAGTGCGTGTCAGCGAGCCAGAAGAATGGCGTGCCGTCGTCGTGGCTCAGATGGCGACCGAATTCGGCGCGACGGAGGAAGCCGTGACGGTGGATTGTCGTTTGCGCATCGGCGCTGACGCAGTTGATGTCGCCGGTGACACCATGCAGGCCGTTGTCGGTCGTCCGGTTTGAGGATGTCCGATAGAGCCAGTGGCCCGGCATTGTCGGCGCGAAACGGACGCGCCAGGTCCGACCGCCGTCCCAGAAGGCGGGACGGCGAATGGTCGCACCCTTGGGCCCGGCGAAAAGCACCTCGACATCAACATCGAGGTAGGGATTCGCGTGATCTTCGTCCGACACGAGTGCTATCTCGACCGTCTGGTAGACAGCGGTGGTTGCGTCGCGGCTAGCGGGGGCCGTTGTCATCCGCCCACGCCCATTGGGGTGTCGGTGTCCCGATCGAGCTGCACGTCAGGTGCGGGCACCACTGGCTCCCGGTGTTCGCTCACTCCGGAAGGCGCGGCGAATGTGTTTCCGCTTGGTAGAACAACCTCGGCCTGGATCGAGTTGGGCACCTCAATGGTGAGGATGAAATCATCGCTGACGATCTTCCATGCAACGGCGACCCTCCCGTGCCGCGTCTCGAGGGTTCCCTCCGCCGACGTCAGACCTCCGCCCGGTCTTGGAGCGATGAGTGCTTTAGCGTAGCCAGGGGTCAGTGGTCTGATCCCGGTGATGGTCTGGTGCATCCATTGAGCGACGGAACCCAGCGCGTAGTGGTTGAAGCTCGTCATCTCGCCGGGGTTGATGGTGCCATCGGGCAGCATGGAATCCCAGCGTTCCCAGATGGTGGTGGCACCCATCGTGACCGGGTACAGCCAGGACGGCATGCCGGTCTCGGTGAGCAGCAGGTACGCGGCGTCCAGATGACCGGTGCTGGAAAGGGCTTCACAGACGTACGGGGTGCCAGCGAATCCAGTGGTCACCCGGTAGTCGGCTGCGGCCACCAATTCGGCCAGCCGATTGCCGGCATTGGCGCGATCGTCGCCGTCGAGGATGCCGAAGGCGATGGCCAGCGCGTATGCCGTTGCGGAGTCCGATGTGACGCGTCCGGCGTCGACATAGGCATCCAGGAATGCCCGGCGAACGCGGTTCGCAAGGTCCGAGAACTCCTCGGCGTCCTTGTTGTTTCCAACGGCCTCCGCCATCTCGGCCAGGAATGTGGCCGTTCGGAACGCGCAAGCGGTGGCGACGACCCCGTTGTCGGTTTGGGCCTCCCACGGAGCATCCGGTGAGGCGGTCGGATCAAGCCAGTCGCCGAACTGGAAGCCGGTGTCCCAGAGCCCCGAAGGAGAAAGGAGCGCTGCGACACGGCGCGTGTGCCGAGTCATCGACTCGTAAGCACGGCTGATGACGTCCGCGTCGCCATACGCTTGCCAGAGGGCATACGGCACCCAGACAGCCGCGTCGCTCCAGATCGCCGTCGTGCCGACGTAATCAGTGAAGGGCAGCTCAATCTCACCCAGGACATACGGTACGACTTCTGGAACATCACCCGAGTGAGCCTGCTCGAGAGCGAGATCGTCGAGCCAATCGCCGAGAAAGGCCTGGACGTCGAACAGGTAGGCGGACGTCGGGGCGAACACCGCGATGTCCCCCGTCCAACCGAGTCTCTCGTCGCGCTGCGGGCAGTCGCTCGGGATCCCGACGAAGTTTCCTCGAAGCCCCCAGACAACGTTTTCGTGCAGGCGATTCAGCAGCGGGTCCGAGGAGGTGAAGGATCCGACGCGTCGAATGTCCGAATGAACGACGATTGCGCTGACAGCTTTCTCATCGAAGACGCCAGGCCACTCGAAGATCTGAGCGTATCGGAACCCGTGGAAAGTGAAGGTCGGCTCGAACACGTCAGCCTCGCCGCTCAGCACGTAGCGGTCAGTGGCTTGAGCGCTGCGAAGAGGACGCAGGGCGAGCTCTCCCCCGTCCAAGACCTCAGCATGGCGAACCACGATCTCGTGTCCTCGCGGGCCGGTGACCGTCACGCGCAGCCAGCCGACTATGTTCTGGCCGAAATCGAGGATGACGCTGCCGTCGGGCTGAGGGAGAACGTCCCGGACGCCGAGCTCCTCCTGCCGCCGGATTGGCGGTGTCGCGAAGGGGACGATCGTCGTCGTGTCTAGCGGGACCGTGACTACCGGTTCACCGAGTTGAGGCTGACCCGGCAGGTCAAGGCTCGGTTCTCCGAGCCTGGCGTCGATGTGCTGCCCGTCGTAGAGGTCATCGCTGACGGACTGTCCGGTCAAGGATCGCCAGGTTTCGTCGGACGCCACTGTTTGCTCGTAGCCGTCGGCGTATCGGATCACGATTTGGGCCGCGCCGGCTCTCTCCGTCCCGTACAGGCCGCGGGCACCGTTCCAGGTGAGCCGGCCCCGGTACCAGCCGTTGCCGATCGTGAGGGTGATGACGTTGACTGGGCGGAGCAGGTGCAGAACGTCATAGGTGGCGACGCGGAGCCGCCATTGGTA
Source organism: Frondihabitans sp. (assembly GCA_025464735.1). The sequence continues at coordinate 4,980 of JAODMX010000288.1, forward strand.
GCTCGACCAGCCGGGGGCGAGGACGTCGTCGGTGACAGCATGGCCGTTGATTGCGGCTTCAAAGACTCCGTAGGATGTCGCTTCCAGCGTCGCGGACTGCGCTGGGCCGTGATCAGCATCCAAGGAGAATTCGGCTCGGAGAATGGGCGCCGCGCCGCTATCGGTCGCTGGCGCCACCATGAGTGCATTCCAGTTCATCGCTCGCCTTTCATGCGCGTGTCTCCGTGTTTCTGGATCGGTACGAGACCGATCGGTAGGTCGCCTGACCGCCGGCGGAGGTGATGCCGAGCATCCGACCGGTGAAACCAGACGCAACTTCTGTGGAGAGATAGCGGCCGTCCAGCTGAGCCAAGACAACGGTGTTTCCGTCGGCGCAGAAGGAGAGGCGGATGTCGTCGGGGCCGGCGTGTCCCAGTGGCACCGGAAGGTGTGGGGAGGGGACTGACTCGATCGTGAGAGTGAGTGTCGTCCCTGTCGTCTTGCTCGTGGCGACGGTGTGCTCGATGTCGCCGATTCGAGCGATCGCAGAGACGGTGCCGTCGGTCCAGGAGAGCCCGTACCAGTGGCGGTAATCGATGCGGAGAATGGCTTCTCCGCGATCCTGCGTCAGAACGTTCGCTTGCCATTCGAGGTCACGGATACGAGTGCACAACATCGAGGAGCGATTCGAATCCGGTCCGGTGATCGTGATGCCGCCGTCTTCATTTCTGGTGGCAATGTGGTCAGGTTCTCTTGCTGGGCTCACCCAGCGGTGGTGTAGGCCTTCTGAAGAGAAGTCATCGGTGAAGCTGTGGTCCGCCGTGGGGACGGGGGAGCTGTCCTCGTGGAACGCAGGCCATCCCGCATCCCAGGTGACGCCCGCCAAAAATGTTTCGCGTCCGAGGACGTGGAAGCCGGGCGTCGAGCCATGCGGGCGGACTCCGAGATAGACAGCGGCCCAGGCTCCATCCGGGCGAGAAACGAGGTCGGCGTGACCGACGTTCTGGACCGAGTGCACCGTGCTGCGATGAGTGAAAACGGGGTTGTCGGGGCTCGCCTCGAAGGGGCCCCGCGGGCTCGAGCCACGGGCGACTGTCACCGCGTGCCCGCGTTCCGTCCCGCCTTCGGCCAGAAGCAGATACCAATACTGATCGACGTGGTACAGGTGAGGTCCCTCAGCGGCGCCCAGTCCTGTCCCTTGCCACACCGGGTAGGGGCTCTCGAGGAGCTGGCCAGACGTCAAGTCGAGGGATGCTTGGAGGATGCCGAATTCGCCGACACCGAATTGGAGTGCTTTCCAGGTGAGGTAGCAGGTTCCGTCATCGTCCCAGGCCAGATCTGGATCGATGCCGACGGCGCCGGAAACGAAGACGGGGTCACTCCATGGGCCGGCCGGGTCGTCGCTGTGGACGATGAGCTGGCCGGCATCGAAATCGTTGGCGTTGGTCGTGACGAACCAGAACCGCCCGTCATGATGGCGGAGCGTGGAGCCGTATATTCCGGCGGATGCCCTCGACTGCCCTTCCACGAACTGGTCACGTCTGTCGAGGACGGAACCGACCTGTTCCCAGCGCACCAGGTCTCGACTGTGGAAGAGGGGTGCGCCAGGGAAGTACTCGAAGCTCGAGTTGGCAAGGTAATAGTCATCGCCAACGCGACACACGGTGGGGTCCGGGTAGAACCCCGCGATGACGGGATGCGTTGCAGCGGAGAGAGGTGCCGGTTCAGTCGCGTCAGACACTCGGGACTTCCAAAACGTCAGCGCGCAGTAGCTGCAGGCGTTCCTCGCGGCGTTCGCGCTGGCGCTTCGGATCGGCGACGGGCGCGGCCATCTGAAGCCGCTTCGTGTACGGATGTTCGGGCCGGTGTGACACCTGCTCCGCGGTGCCGAGCTCGACGATCTCGCCCCTGTACAGCACCGCGATGCGATCGCTGATGCTGTTCACTACTCCGAGGTCGTGACTGATGAACAGGTAGGCCACGCCCGTTTCCTGTTGCAGATCTTTGAGCAGCGTGAGGACGCGTGCCTGAGTCGTGACATCGAGGGCGCTCGTCGGTTCATCGCAGATGATGACTTCGGGTTGGAGAGCCAAAGCGCGGGCGATGGCGATGCGTTGACGCTGCCCGCCGGAGAATTCACGCGGGTACCGTCTTCCCGAGTCTGCAGAGAGGCCCACAGAGTCGAGCAGCTGTCGGACCTTGTCGCGTCCTCCCGGCGCCCCGGCCGCCGCCATGGGTTCGACGATGATGTCCTCGACCGTCATGGACGGGTTCAGTGACGAGTAGGGATCCTGAAAGATGACCTGGACGCCCCGAGCCAGCTTTCGGCGCTGGTCTCTGGTGATGTTGCTGATGGTCTTGCCCTTAAAGGTGATGGTGCCGCTGGTGACGGGTGCGAGACCGAGCACGGCACGTCCGATGGTGGTCTTTCCGGAGCCGGACTCTCCGACGAGACTCAAAGTCTCACCCTTGTGAAGATCGAGACTCACGTTCTTGATGACAGTCGTGCCGGTCCTCTTGTTGCCGTATCGCACGTCGAGGTTGCGGATTCGGAGAAGCGCTTGGTCCATCGTTCAGGCTCCTGCTAGTTCGACTCGCCGAGCTGAGGCAAGAAGTTCTTTGGTGTAATCGGCGCCGGGTTCGGTGAAGAGAGCTTCCGCGTCACTGACCTCGACGATCCTGCCGTTCCGCATCACGCTGACGGTGTCGCAGAGGTCGGCTACGACGCCGAGGTTGTGGGTGACGAGGATCATCGCCAGCCCCCGCTCGTCGCGTAGTTCTCGAAGCAATTCGAGAACCTCGGCTTGGACGGTGACGTCAAGGGCCGTCGTAGGTTCGTCGGCAACGATGAGGTCTGGGTCGGCGGCAATCGCGCCGCAGATCAGAACGCGCTGCGCCATACCGCCCGAGATCTGATGGGGGTAGAGGCCGAATACGCGTCGTGAGTTCTGGATTCCGACACGGTCCATGAGGGCGAGCAGATGCTCGTCAGCCTCGGCGCGCGTCCTGTTCGTCACCGCTCGAAGCCCTTGGCGGAGCTGGGCTCCGATCGTCTGAGAGGGATCGAGATTCGACATGGGCTCTTGGGGCACATAGGCGATGCGCCGGCCGCGCACGTCCTTCATTCGTGAGAAGTCAGCGAGAAGGTCTTCTCCGTCGAAGGTGACAGTGCCTCCGAGGATGAGGGCCTCTCGGGGAAGAATCCCGAGGGTTGAGAACGCGATTTGCGACTTGCCCGACCCGGACTCGCCAACGAGCCCGTGGACTTCCCCGCGTTTCACGTCCAGGTCAACGCCCTGAACTACTTCGTGGATCGACCCATCCTGCATGGGGTATCCGACACGAAGACCGCGGATGGACAGCAGCGCGTGGTTGTCGGGGCTGCGGTGGCTCGACCCCGCGGAGAGGGTGTTCTTCTGCTCGTCGATGACCTCACGGCGTTGCCTTGCGTTGAGGGTTTTGTTTCGACTGGAC
>JAODMX010000370.1 GCA_025464735.1 Frondihabitans sp.
CTACAACATGTTCGACCGGAAACCCGAACGCGGGCTCTTCGACACTCTGCTCGCTCATGGGGTCGGGTCAATCGTCTTCTCCCCGCTCGCCGGTGGCCTCCTCACCGGTCGTTACCTCGACGGCAAAGCGCCCGCGGGATCCCGGGCAGCCGAAGGGCGCTGGTTCACCGAAGACGCACTCAACGACACCTACCTCGCCCGCGCACGCGCCCTGAACGACATCGCTGCCGCCCGTGGCCAATCCCTCGCCCAGCTGGCCCTCACCTGGGTGCTCCGCCAGCCCGCTGTCACGTCAGCGCTGATCGGCGCCTCCAGCGTTGCCCAGCTCGACAACAACCTCGACGCCCTCTCGGCCGCGCCGCTCTCGGCCGAGGAGTTGTCCGCGATCGAGCCGCTCGCCGTCGACGGCACGAAGTAGCCGCGACGGGACACGCGATTTCGGCCGGGGTGCCAGTGCCCTGGCGCTGGAACCTCGGCCGAAATCGCGTGTCCCGCGGGGCGGACTCAAGCGGTGCCGCCGCCGGCGAGCCGACCGAGCTTCGCCAGGAGAGGCGGCGCGTCGTCGGGCGCGAGGTGAGCCTCGATGAGGACCGCCCGGTCGGGTGACCCCGCGGCGTCGTCGAGAGCACTGCGGAGGGCGCTGGCCGAGGCGACCTGGGCGGTGACCACAGGGATCCTTGGTGCCAACGCGGCAGGAAGCGCCGACCAGTCCCAGCGCGTGATGTCTTGATAGACGGCGCGCGGACTCTGGATGACGCGCTCGATCGTGTAGCCGTCGTTGTTGATGAGCACAATGATCGGGGTCAGCTCGCGATTCAGGATCGTGGCCAGTTCGCTGGCCGTGAGCTGCGCCGCGCCGTCGCCGATGAAGAGGACGCTACGGCGATCCGAGGCGAGCGACGTCCCGAGCGTCGCGGGCAGCGTGTAACCGATCGACGACCAGATGGGCTGCGCGAGCAGGTCGGTCCCGGGCGGCATCTGAAGTTCGAGGGCACCGTACATCGCCGTGCCAGCGTCGGCGATCGCAATGTGGTCGGTGGGAAGCCAGTCCTGAACCACGGTCCAGAGGTCGTGCTGCGTGAGCGCCCCGTCGCCGTCGTGAAGCTCGGTGCGATACGGCCACACCGTTGACGTCGCGGGCGCGGGCGCCAGGTCGAGCGCCGCGACAACCTCGTCGACGACGACCAGGCTGTCTTCCAGACGCACGTCGTGGAAGGTGACCGGACCGACCCGGGCGCTCAGGATCCCGAGCTCGACACCCGCCGCCAGATCGAAGCCCTGGCTGTAGAAGCCCGTCAGCACATCGCTCAGGACGGTTCCGGCCAGAATCAGCATGGGCGCGTCGTCGACAGCGGCACGCGTCTCGGGCGATGGCGTCATCTGGCCCATGTAGATGCCGAGGCTCGCCGGGTGGGTCTCGGGCAGCATCGACTTCGCACTCGCCTGCGTCGCGACCCTCACACCCGGGTGGCCAGCGATGCGCTCGAGGAGGTGCTCGGCCCGGCGGCGATGGATCCGGGGGCCGGCGAGGAGCGTGACCGACGTCTGGCCTCGGAGTACGTCCGTCAGGGCGGTGCGGAAGTCGTCCAGGGCGACGACGTCGCTCGGGGTCGGGCGGAGGGCATGCCGAAGCGGGGCCGAGGACACCGGTGCGGCCGCGATATCCATCGGAATTCCCAGATAGACCGGCTTCGACTCGTCGATCGCGATTCGCAGGATCCTGTCGATGTCGCGCGAGGCGTCAGCGGCCCGGAGGATGGCGCCAGCCACGGTGACCTCTTTGTATGCCCGGTAGAAGTGGTCGTAGTCGCCGTCGACAAGGGTGTGATGCGACAGCGCGCCGTTCGTTCGCGCCGTCGTTGTCGGCATGCCGGTGATCTGGACCACGGGCACGTCCTCGGCGTAGCTCCCGGCGATGCCGTTGATGGCGGAGAGCTCTCCGACGCCGTAGGTGGTGACGAGCGAAGCGATACCGCGCGAGGTGCGCGAGTACGCGTCGGCGGCATAGGCGGCGTTCAGTTCGTTGGTGTTGCCGACCCACTCGATGCCGGGAACGGTCAGCATCTCGTCGAGCAGCGTGAGGTTGAAGTCGCCAGGGAGCCCGAACACGTGCGGCCCACCGAGCTCGATCAGGCGATGAGCGAGATACTGGCCGACCGAGATGATGTCGGGCGGGTCGGCGCGGGAACTGTCAGTCATGCAGCCGACTTCAGCAGATTCGGGCCCTTCGATCAATCTCGGCGGGAAGGACTGAGCGATCTGCTCACAATGGCCTCAGAGGATGCCTGCGGATTGGACGAATCGTCGCCGATGGCCGCCTTTCTCCCGAATGTCGGTGGTCGCACGTATGTTCGAACCAGATCATCAATTCGGCCGGACGACACGACAGGAGCAGCCATGACCAGCATCACCTTCACCAACGCCCCGTACTCGTCTCCCGCGCCCGGGTCCGTCGCGACCGCCGAGCCCCTCGAGGTTCTGCGCGGCGGCATCACACTCGTGCAGTTGCACGACGACCTGGCCCGGGTCACCCTCCCCTCCGGAGAGGTGCTCGGCTATGTCGAGCGGTTCATCCACCCGCAGGGCGAACGATTCCGCGCCCAGCGCTTCATGGCTCGGCAACGGCGA
>JAODMX010000383.1 GCA_025464735.1 Frondihabitans sp.
CCGCGACGAGATCGAGTCGCAAGGCTTCGACGCCGAGCGCAACACGTACACGCAGTTCTACGGGTCACACGAGGTCGATGCCTCGCTGCTGCAGCTGTCGCAGGTCGGTTACGTCGATGCACACGACCCACGGATGCTCGGCACGGTGGCCGCGATCGAGAAAGATCTCCTGAACGACGGCCTCCTGGTGCGCTACCGCACGCAGTCGGGGGTCGACGGTCTCGCCGGCACCGAGAATCCTTTTCTCACCTGCTCGTTCTGGCTCGCCGAGCAATACGCGCGCAGCGGCCGGATCGACGACGCGACGGCGCTGATGGATCGACTCGTGGGCTACCGCAACGACGTGGGCATGCTCTCGGAGGAGATCGAGGTCGCGACCGGGCACCACGTCGGCAATACACCCCAGGCGCTCTCGCACCTGGCGTTGGTCCGGGCGGCGGATGCCATCGAGGCAGCTATCGAGCACGCCCGGGGCAATCGCGGGCGCCGGCTCGCCAGCCAGTCGGTGGCGCCAGCTCCGTCCACCGAGGACTCCCTCGTCACGGCAGCGGCCGAGCCGGATCGCTGGGCCGACGACCTGGGGGCAGACCGCACGACGTCGGCCTGAGCCCCCGCACTTCCGCTGGCCCTGCCGGCTGCCGTTGCGAACTCAGGGAAATTGCAGCACCTGACCCTGCTCTCGGCAGAACACCGGTGGCAGCGCGCCAAATCCCCTGAGTTCGCAACGGCAGGTGGTGGCGGCGGACCGCCGCAGGCGACGCCGGGTAAGGCAAGCAGGCACAACGAGACCCGGTTACGGCAAGCAGGCACAACGAGAGGAGGTGCCGACCCACCGGGTCGACACCTCCTCGGCATCAGGTCGGGCGTGGGCTCACGCCTCCTGCGATGTGGTCCACTCCGCCGGCCCCGACGAGCCGGCTGCGTACGTCTCGAGCGGCACCATGTTGCTCTGCCACGCGTCGATGACCGGCTGGACGATCGCCCAGCAGCGCTCGGCCACGTCGCCGCGGATCGAGAGTGTCGGGTCGTCGTGGAAGATGCCCGAGAGCACCTCGCCGTAGGGTGTCAGCTCGGGCTTGCCGAGCGTGGTCGAGAAGACGGACTTCTCGAGCGAGAAGGGGTTGCCCTTGCCGTTTGTCGTCACGCCGAGTTCGAGTGTTTCGGGGCTGATCTCGATCCGGAGGGTGTCTGGGCTTGACGCGCCCTTGAGCCCTGCAGGAAGCGCCGGAACCGGCTTGAAGCTGATCAGCACCTCCTTGCGGATCTTCTTCATGCCTTTGCCGGAGCGCAGAATGAAGGGAACGCCCGCCCAGCGGCGCGTCTTGATCTCGAACTCGACTTCGGCCAGCGTTTCGGTCTGACGCGCATTGTCGACGCCGTCTTCGTCGGCGTAGGCCGGAACTGATTTGCCGTCGATCGTCCCGGCGGCGTATTGGCCACGACGGCTGGAGGTGATGGGGTCTCCGTCTTTCACCCAGGTGGCGCGGAGGACGCGGGCGATCTCGCTCCGAAGCTCGACCGAGTTGATCGAAGACGGGGCGTCCATCGCGATGATGGCGAGCACCTGGAGCAGGTGGCTCTGGATCATGTCGATCAGGGCGCCGGCTTTGTCGTAGTACTGCGCGCGACCTTCGAGGCCGAGGATCTCGTCGTAGAAGATTTCAACCTTCGCGATGTTCTCGCTGTTCCAGACCGGCTCGAACAGACGGTTGGCGAAGCGCAGACCAATGATGTCGAGGACAGTCGACCGGCCGAGGAAGTGATCGGTGCGGTGGATCCGTTCTTCAGGAACGATCTTGAGGAGCTCTTCGTTCAGCTCGCGTGCGCCCTCTTCGTCGCTGCCGAAGGGCTTCTCGAGTGCGAGGCTGATGCCCGCCGGCAGCGTCACCTTGCCGAGCGCCTGGATCACTTTGACGGAGATGGCGGGCGGAAGGGCGAAGTACAGGACCGGTGCGCCTTCGGATGCGTTGAAGAGCTTCTCGAGGTGCGCCGGGTCGGTCGGATCGCCCTGAATGTACTGGCTCGAGGCCAGAGTCTTCTTGGCGAGGTCGCTGTCACCGTCGCCGTTGAACGCGGTCTTGACGACGGCGTCCCACTCCTGCGGGGTTCGTTCGCTTCGGCCGGTCCCGATCAGCTGGACTTCGACACCGCGGTCGCTCTTCAGCAGGCTGGCGAGGCCCGGAAGCAGGAGGCGCTCGGTGAGGTCACCGGAGGCGCCGAGAATGATGAGAGTGCTCGTGTCCGTCATCGGGCAGAACGCTCGAGGTGAGTCGTGTTGAGGGTGGTCATGGACGTCCTTTCCGAAATGAACCAGTGGGGCCCGCGTAAGTCAACGCGCCGATACAGTTGGCATTCCCGGGGAGAGTGATTTGGATCTGCGGACGGGGCACGAAGAGGCCACGTTGCCGAAACAACCGTACTGCTGTTGACGGTCGCCCGTGACGCGCGTCTGACCTACACTGTTCGAACACACGTTCGAGTTCTTCGGAGGTCCGATGGGTTTCACACACCTGCACGTCGCCTCCTCTTTCAGCGCGCACTACGGCACGGCTACCCCCGGTGAGCTCGTCGGCATCGCAGTCGAGGCCGGTGCCGACGCTGCCGCAATCACCGATCGAGATGGACTGTACGGGGCGATCCGGCACCTAGGGGCCTGTCGCCGCAACGGCATCGACCCGATCGTCGGGGTCGAGCTGGGTGTGCAACCCGACGCCGCCGCGACCTCGGCCGGGCGCCGGCGCAGTGCCGCCGAGACCGACAGGGTCGTCGTGCTGGCCCACGGGCACAACGACGGTGCCGGCTGGGCCTCGCTCTGCCGGCTCATCAGCGCCGCTCACGGCCGGGCGACCCGTACGGTCAGTGGCAGTGCTAACAGCGTGGCGACGATCACGAAGTCACGGATCCGGGCCTTCCTGAT
>JAODMX010000407.1 GCA_025464735.1 Frondihabitans sp.
GTCGCCGGAGACCATGCAGGCCAAGATGGCGACGGGCGAGATCCGCTTCTCCGACGACGGCAAGCGCATCATTCGCCGCACCTACCTCGCCGACCAGGCCGCGCTTCCGCCCTCGTCGCTGTGGGCGGACAACGAGGAGACCGGCAGCAACCGGCAGGCCAAGTACGAGCTGAAGAAGCTCTTCGACATGCCGACTTGGGATCTGTTCGACACGCCCAAGCCCGAGCGGCTGCTGCGGCGCATCATCCACCTTGCCACCGACCCGGGCGACATCGTGCTCGACTGCTTCGTCGGCTCAGGCACGACCTCTGCCGTCGCACAAAAGATGGGCCGCCGGTGGGTCGGCATCGAGGCGTCCGCCGACACCATCACGCGCTTCACGCGGCCGCGGCTCGAACGGGTGGTCGCCGGCACCGACAACGGCGGTGTCACGGAGCTGATCGGGTGGGCCGGTGGGGGCGGGTTCCGAGTGCTGGATGTCGCGCCCTCGATGTTCGCGGACGCCGGCGGCGTCGTCCTTCTCGCAGAGTGGGCCACCAACGGCTACCTGTCCGAGGCCACCGCCGCGCAGCTGGGCTTCGAGCACTACCCCGAACCACCGTTCAGCGGCCGCAAGGGCAAGCAGCGGCTCGCGGTCATTGACGGCCTGGTCAATCGGAGCGTGATCGACCTGGTGCTTCACGGGCTAGGCGAGGAAGAGACCGTCATGGTCTGCGGGACGGCGCTGGATGACCAAGCCGGCGAGCATCTGCGCCAGCTGCTGCCGGGATCGCGTGCGCGCAAGATCCCGGCGTCGCTGCTCGCCGAGTTCCGCTACGCGAGCAAGCCGACCGAAGAGCAGCTCGGCCACTACGAGTAGACCCGCCAGCGGCGATCTGCTGGCATCCGGCTTCATGCCGACCGCCGACCAGCTGAACGAGGCCAGGGAGCGATACGAGGAGAACGAGCCGCGCGACCTCTTCTACCGCGTCGGCCGCGATCTGGTGGAGCGCACACGCGCCGGCCAGAGCGACTTCACGCTCACCGAGGCGGTCGGCGTGGTCTTGCTGACCTGGAACGGCCGCTTCTACAACCGCAAGGACACGCCGGACTTCGACGCCGAGCACATCGCCAACATCGACGCCCTCATCGAGCGCTACCGAGAAGCCCTCGACGGCTACCACGGGCGCAGCATCGAGACGCTCAAAGCGGACGAGCAGGAAGCCATCGAGGCGATGTTCAACGACTTCGACCTGTTACTAGGCCCTGTCGGCGCCGCTAAGGCGCTGCATGTCCTGGCGCCGCGGTTCTTCGCTCTCTGGGATCGGCCTATCGCCGAGGGGGCCAGCTTCTACATGGAGAAGCGCGGCGGCAACGCCAACCTCTACTGGCGCTGGATGCTCCGGGTGCAGGGCGAGGCGCGACAGGTCGGCGGCGAGGCCGCGTGGGGCCCAGGGCTCCTGAAGCGGCTTGACGAGCTGAACTACTGCCGATTCACGATCAAGGTGATGTAGCGCCGCGGCCCACTCCGCGACTCGACTTACGCGGAGTGGCCGAAAACGCAACACCCCGCTGAGTAGACCGGCAACGTCGGGAGGTGAAGGCCTCCGACCCCCGCTACAGCGGCACCCTGGAGCTGACCTGGACCAACAAGGACCAGTGCCTGCTCTCCCATGAAGATGGCAGCTACGAGTGGGTCGGACCGACTGACCACCGCGTTGCCGAGACGCGGCTGCTCCACGACGCCGGTACGGTCGGCGAGGTCCATGCGGCCGCCGAGCGGGCGAAGGACAATCTGCTTATTCGCGGCGACGCTCTGCACGCTCTGAAAAGCCTGTCGAAGCTACCTGAGTTCGCGCCGGAGATGGTCGGTAAGGTGAAGCTCTGCTATATCGACCCGCCCTACAACACCGGGCAGGCGTTCGAGCAGTACGACGACGGTCTGGAGCACTCCACCTGGCTGACGATGATGCGGGACCGCCTGGTGCAGATCAAGCAGCTTCTAGCACCGGATGGGTCAGTCTGGGTCCATCTGGACGACGCGGAGATGGCCTACTGCCGAGTCGTGATGGACGAGGTTTTCGGGCGCGACAACTTCATCGCCACTATCGCCTGGCAGAAGTCTGACTCCCCGCGTAACTCGGCGAGGTACTTCAGCACCGACCAGGAGTACATCCTGGTGTTCGCCAAGGACGCCCGAATGTTTCGTCCCAACAGGATGGCGCGAGACGCTGCAGTCGATGCGAAGTACCTCAATCCAGACAACGATCCGCGGGGCGTCTGGTTTGGGGACAACCTCCGGGCAAACAAGCCGTACTCGAAGGGGCTGTACAAAGTTGTCGGCCCGACCGGCAAGGAGTTCACCGTGCCCCCAGGACGGTTCTGGCGGACCTCAGAGGAGAAGTTCAAGGAGTTGGACGCAGACGGGCGCATCTACTGGGGCGCCAACCGAGATGCGTTCCCGACGCTCAAGCGGTTCCTCACCGAGGTGAGTGATCTCGTGCCTCGCACACTCTGGATGCACACCGATGTAGGAAGTAACCGGACCTCCAAGAATGAGGTCAAGGCGCTCTTTCCAGGTCAGAGCCCGTTCGCCACACCGAAGCCGGAGCGACTGATGGAGCGCGTCATCCATGTTGCGTCGAACGCCGGGGATTTGGTGCTTGACTGTTTTGGCGGGTCAGGCAGCACCGCAGCGGTCGCACACAAGATGGGGCGCCGCTGGGCAACCGTTGAGTGGTCGCGGGAGACGCTCGACACCTTCACCGCGCCGCGCCTGCAGATGGTGGTCAGCGGCGAGGACCGCGGGGGCATCACTCAGTCCTCGGATTGGGACGGCGGCGGCGGGTTCCGAGTGCTGGACGTCGGCGCCTCCATGTTCGAAGAGATCGAAGGCATGCTGGCCCTTGCGGACTGGGCCGAGGCGTCCGCGCTCGCCGAGGCAACCGCCGCGCAGCTGGGCTTCGCCTACGAGCCCGACGGACCGTTCTGCGGCCGCAAGGGCAACCAGCGCCTCGTCGTCATCGACGGGCTGGTCAATGCCGATGTCGCGGAGATGCTGGTCCGCCAGCTGGCTGAGGGCGAGTCGGTCATCCTCTGCGGCACCAGCATCAGCGATGACGCTGCCATCCGTCTGCGGAACCTGCGTCCCGGGTCTCGCGCGCGCAAGGTGCCGGCGAGCATCCTGGCTGACTACCAGCAGGCCCACCGCTGGCGACCCCGGGTCGCTGACGCCGAGCCGGGCCACACGAGCGCCGTGGTCGTGACGCACCCGGACGCGCCGGCTGATCAGCAGCCCGAGCCTTCGACCTTTAGCAAGGCCGAGGCGCAAGCGCTGCTCGACGCTACCGAGGACGCCCTGACACCTGACATGCTGACATCAGATTCCGGCGCGTCGGCGCGCACCGCGGGCGCGGCGCGCGAGGCTGCCAAACCGGTCCGCAACGTCTCTCAGCGCACGGCCAAGCGGACGCAGTTCAGCCCCACCATCTCCACTACCGACAAGAGCGACGACTGATGACCGACACCACCATCCCCACCGTTGAGCTGCTCGACCAGGACCTGCTGGCCGCGATCACCGCGCGTCTGGAGTTGCGTGCGCCCAACCGCGACGCCATCGAGACGCTTGCGGTCAGGCTGTCGGCGTACTTCGAGGTGGAAGGCGGAGTCGCGCCGTTCGAGGGCGTTCTCGACGCCGCCACCGGCGTCGGCAAGACCTACATCCTGGCCGGCGGCATCGAATACTTCGCCGCCAAGGGCCACCGCAACTTCGCGGTCATCACCCCCGGACGCACCATCCTGGAGAAGACGGTCAGGCAGTTCACCAAGGGCGACCGGAAGAGCCTTCTCGGCGGCATGGAAGTCGAGCCGGTCGTCATCACCTCAGAGAACTTCAACACCGCCGCCATGCGCGCCGCCATGGACGACGACAGCCTAGTGAAGCTCTATGTCTTCACCGTCCAGGCACTCACCAAGCCCAAGAACTCCGAGGTCGGTCGCAAGACCCACAAGTTCCAGGAGGGTCTCGGCACCGCCTTCTACGACCACCTCGACGCGCAGGACGACCTGATCGTCTTCGCTGACGAGCATCACGCCTACTACAGCGACGCGTTCTCGCAGGCCGTGCGTGACCTGACCCCGTACGCGCTGGTCGGGCTAACCGCGACGCCGCACAGGAAGACGCCGAAGGACGCGATCATCTTCCGCTACCCGCTGGCCGCCGCGATTGCCGACCGGCATGTGAAGACGCCCGTCCTCGTCGGCCGCAAGGACGACCGCAACGACGAGGCCACCAAGCTCCTGGATGGCATCAGCCTGCTGGAGACCAAGCGCGCCGCCGTTGAGAAGTACTGCGCCGCGAACCCCGAGATCAAGCCGGTCAACCCGGTCATGCTCGTCGTGGCACCCACCATCGACGACGCCGAGCGTGTCGCCACCGACCTGCGCGACCCGGGCTTCCTCGGCGGCCGCTACGCCGACCATGTGCTGGTCGTCCATTCCAAGAAGGCCGACGAGGACCTCGCCAAGCTCGAAGCCGTCGAAGACGACGACAGCCCTGTCCGCATCATCATCAGCGTCGGCATGCTGAAGGAGGGCTGGGATGTCAAGAACGTCTATGTCATCGCCAGCCTGCGCGCCTCCGTCTCGGAGATCCTCACCGAGCAGACGCTGGGCCGCGGCCTGCGCCTGCCCTTCGGCACCTACACCGGCGTCGAGCTGCTGGACACCCTGGAAGTGCTGGCTCACGAGAAGTACGACCAGCTGCTCAAGGACAAAAAGATCATCAACGAGGCCTTCATCGACCATCGCACCCGGGCCACGGTCACTGGCACCGGCAGCAACGAGAAGGTCGAGATCCAGACCGAAGAGGTCTCGGCGACCGTCATCACCGATCCGGCCGCTGGCGGCAACGGCGCCAGCCCCGCCGGAGACGGCACCGCCGCGGTCGCCGAGGAGAACGGCGCCGGTCCGCTGATCGGCGGGCTCACCATCACCGACCTCGACACCCGCACTGGGGAAGCGAAGGCCGAGCTGGAGGTCAAGGAGCTGAAGCCGCTGCCGGGCGCGCCCGAGCTGCTGCTGCCCGAGGTCGTCCCGATCAAGATCGAGAGCAAGTGGAGCCTCGCCTACATCGAGGATGAGGCCCCGTTCGAGCAGCTCGGCAAGAAGCTGTCGGCTGATCCGGAGAACGAGCTGCGACGGACCAAGCTGTCCGCGGTCGTCAAGCAGGGCCCCGACGGGCTGAAGACCACCGAGCTGAAGCAGGAAGCCGTCGCTGACCGCGTGGCCGGCGTGAGCATCGTGATGCCGCTGGAGAAGGCGCGCACCGAGCTGTTCAGCCGGGTGTGGAGCACCGGCGTGGTGCCGCAGAAGGCGCAGGAGATGAAGGCCCTGTACGCGCTTGTGGATGCGCTGATCGAGGGGATGGGCCCGAAGGCGGCGGAGCTTCTGTCGAGCTACATGGACCGCGCAGCCGGCAAGTTCATCGAGCTGCTGAACGCCGAGCAGAAGCGCTACCAGCCCAAGGCTCAGTACGAGGACAAGGTGACGCTGAGCCCGTTCGCGCCAGTGCGTCAGGGGCGGCCCGAGACCACCACCAACCGCTTCGGGGCGTTCAAGAAGAGCACCGGCTACGAGGGCTGGACCCGCTCCATGTACGAGCAGGTCTGGTTCGACAGCTCTACCGAGCGCGACCTGGCCGCCCTGATCCTCGACACCGCTGACGACATCAGCTCGTGGGTGCGGCTGCTGACCCGGGACCTGGAGATCCGCTGGGACGGCGGCAACTACAACCCCGACTTCGTGGCTGTCGATCAGGCTGGCATTCACTGGCTGGTTGAGGTCAAGGCGGACATGAACATGAAGGAAGAGAGCGTGCAGGGGAAGCGAGCTGCAGCGCGCGCCTGGGCGAAGCGGGTCTCGTTCTCCGACAGCGGCGTCGAGTGGCGCTACCTGCTCGTTTCGGAGTCGGATATCAAGGAAGCCAAGGGCAGCTGGGCGGCTCTCAAGGCGACCGCCAGCTGACCCTCGGCTACATCGCGCTCAGTTCTCGTCGAACAGCGCGTGCCCTAGCGCGAGCAGATGCTCGTCGAGATCGTCTTCATGGTTCGCGCAGATCATCGCGTCCAGCAGCGCGTTGAACATGCAGCGCGCGCGGTGCTGGGATGCGCTCAGCGTCGCGTTGAGCGAGATCAGTTCGCGGACGAGCAGCTGGTCAGGGATCCGCGGCCCCGTGTCGTTGTTGTTGTGCATGCCTCCAAGTGATCAGGGGTCTGCACGACCGGTTTAAGCCATATCTGACGTTGGCCCGACCACGCGCCTGAGAGCCTCAGCGCGCCGCTTGGCCTGCTCCAATCCGAGCCCCACGCTCTGGAGCGCCGAGAAGTTCGGAATCTCCGGCCGTCCGCGGGCCATGTCGTTCAGCCGGCGCTCGGAGAGCTGGTCCCCAGGTGGCAGCTCGTCGAGCGCGAGGGCCATCCCTTCGATGACTTGAGGCTGGCTCCAGCGCTTGCGGCGACGGGCCGCCGCGCCCGGCGCGCGCGGCGCCCCCTGTTCCGGGTCAGTGACCAGATCGCGCGGCGCCTTCACCAGCGCCGGCAGTCCGGCCGCCTTGCGTTGCTCGGTGATCTCCTTCGAGATCTCCGACCAGCGACGGCTGAAGCGGGCCAGGGCCACGCCGCTGTCTTTGGCCCACCGCTCCAGCTGCGTTCGGTTGGCGGGCAGGCTGCCGAACGCTTCGACGAACGCGGCCGCGATCACAGCCGGGTCCTCCCCGCGCTTACTACCCGGGGCCGGCGACGGGTCGAGCGCGGCGGCCGCCAGCGCGGCGTCCCATTTGGTCGCGGTGAGGATCTGATTCAGGCTCGGCAGCGGAGCGGTCGGCCGGCCGTGCTTCCAAGCGCGCTGCTGACGAGCTTCGAGGTCCGCGTGGAAGGCCGCGTACTCGTGCGGGCGCAGAGTGCGCACGCCAAGCGTCTCGACGGCAGTGCGCAATGCATGCCGGATGGCCTCCTCAGACGGCGGTGCCTCGTCGCGCCGGCGGGCTATCCCGAGGATTCGCGCGCGCTGACCATCCGGGAGCAGCGCGATCTCGCGCAGGCGCTCCCACGACAACCCCAGCCGCCGGGCCGCCGTCCGCGCTTCCGGCATGCCGGCGACCCGTTCGCGGTGTGCGTCGAACGCGGACTCCGAGACCGTCGCCGGGCGTTGCTCATCCGCGGCGCGCAGCACGGTGGCGACGCCTTCGATCAGCGCATCGGGCCCGAGCTGCGGACGGAACGGAGACACGGCGGCAGCGTAGGCGTGGCCGGGGACCGAACCCGTCTCGGTCTACTTGCCCTGCTCGCGGGCGCGGCGTTTGCGCGCTTCGCGTTCCCGAGCGCGCCCGGAGAGCACCTCGCGCCGGCGACGCTCCTCCGCGGACATCGGGGTCGGGAAGTTCTGTGCCGGCGGCAGCCCGCCCGCCTGCTTGAAGGACGCGTCCTGCGCTTCCGCAACGGCCTTGACAGACGGCTGCTTCGTCGCCTGGGGACTCAGCGGGGCCCACTTGCGCCAGACCGGCTCGATGAGGTCCTCGATGTCGCAGCCGAGCACGAGCGCGCAGTTGCTCAGCAGGCGGATCTTCGGGTTGGCCGGCGAACCCGCCTCCATGCGCGTGATCGTCGAGAGCGAGATCCCGGTCAGCTCCGCGAGCTTCTCCTGGCTGAGGTTCGCCGCTCGCCGCCGTTGCGCCAGACGGCTTCCGCTTGCGGGTCGTCCGGGCTGAGGCACCGGCGAACCGTAACGGTCGCCGGCCGTTTCGGCTGCTCCCAAGCACAATCGAACGCGTGTTCGCTTTGACGTCCGGTTCGTGTCCGAACGTTGGAGTCAGTTCTGGCGCAAACCACTCGACCAACCCCCTGAGAACTTGAAGACATGAGCCGTCTGACCCGCACCCCCCGCCGCACCGAGGACCTCCCGGTCTGGCTGGACGGCGCGACGGCGTTCGCCGACGACGCGGGCGAGATGGGCGCGCTTGACTTCGTACGGCTGCTGAAGGCTCATCCGCAGATCGCCAAGCCGCTCGCCGAGGCCATCGACTGGCGTCCGCGCGCGGCGGAAGGCTCCGGTCCGTTCGGCCGGCCGCGCCATGACGGCCGCTGGGAGCTGGCCTACTTCGCCTTCGTCATGTCCGGTCATGTCGATGTCCAGCCGTGGTGGAAGCACACCACCGACGACCTCTGGGCCGAGTGCGGGTTCCAGCTGCGGCCGGGCGCCACCCGGATCCGCCCGCCGTACAACAGCGTCTGGGAGTGGTTCGGCGAGCGTCTGGAAAAGCGCTCCGAAGCCTTCACGGTCGCTGTCTCGCTACTGATCGCCCAGGCGCGCCGTCATACCGACGATCTTGTCGGCCGGGTCCTGTGGGTCGATGGCACCGAGGCTGAGACCAACGCCCGGCTCAGGCATGCGTGTCCGCCGGGCCGTGAGTGCTGGAAGAACAGGAGTGCCTACACCGGCCAGCCGGAAGCCGCGAAGTCGGCGGCCGCCAACCTTGATGAGGTCAAGGGCGAACGCCAGGCGCAGGCCGAGATCGCCGAGGAGGATCTGAGCGACGAGCCTCTCATCGGCCCGGACGGCAAGAAGATCTGGACGGACACCGACGGGCGGTTGTTCTGCATCGTCGGCATCGAAGGCTGCAAGTACGAGATCCTCGACCGCACCGCCGGCGTACGCGCCTACACCGGTCCCCGCGGCGCTAAGCGCTTCTGGCTGGGCTTCTACAACCAGAAGGCGATCGACCATTACACCGGCGCACCGGTTGCCATCAACCTGTCTTCGGCGTCGATCCCCGAGTGGAAGAGCTACCCCGAACTGTTCTCGCGCGTGCTGGAGAACGTCGGGAAGGCGCCGCGCGCCGTCGTCGCCGACAAGGGCTTCAGCGTCTCGTCGGTATTCCAGCTGCACACCGAGCAGGGCACCGCCACCGTCGCACCGTGGCGCAAGCGCAACGGGTCCGTCGAGCGCTCCGCGGAAGATGCCGACCGCTTCGACCGTCACGGCATCCCGCGCTGCAAGCAGTGCGGCGGGGAGACCCAGTTCGTGCGTTTCGCCAAGGCCAACCCCAAGAAGCCGCGCCTGTGGTTCAAGTGCCTGGTCGGCAGCGGCGACTGCGCCAAGGTGCAGTCGATGTACTGCGAGGCCGACTGGCGGCTGCTGCTGCCGATGTGGCGCACCTCGGAGACCTACATGGCGCTGTCGAACGCCCGCAACCGCTACGAGCGCGTGCATCACCACTGGCGCCAGCGCTACCGCGTCGCCTCCGATGACCACATGCTGCGCCCCAAGCGCCGCGGCATCGCCTGCCAGCAGCTGCGCGCCAACGCCGCCCTCGTCATCGAATGGCTGATGATCTGCAACCGGGAAGGCTGGCTGGCCTCCGCCCGCTGCAGGCTGCGCGACGCCGACCGTCGTAAGCGCGAGCACCCGGCTGTCGCATGGCCGTCCGCGCTGCAGCTGCTGAAGAGCCGCCGGCTCGCCGGCCTCGACCTGCCGTACGGGCCCGCCGCTATCGCGCGTGACCCGGACGCGCCGCTGCGGCCCAAGGGGAGAGACCCCGACGAAGAGCTGCCCTGCTAGGGGCCCGCACCCGCCGGCAATCACCACTCGAAGCAGACCTGAAGCGCCCGGGGCGGACCCCTGGGCGCTTCCGCGTTAACAGGGGTCAGGCTTGTACAGGCGGCCCCAGAAAGCGTCCGCCAACGGCAACGGCCGCCCTGGCGGACGGCCGTTTTGCCTGGATTTCTGCGGTTTTCCCTTATATCCAAACTCTAGGCATAAGGGTCCCAGTGGAGACGGTGGGAATCGAACCCACGTCCGCGATCGCGCAAAGGGTGGCGTCTACGAGCGTATCCGGCACTCTGATCTCGTCCCGGACTCGCCTTGCCGGCGGGGTTGCCCGGGACCAGCCCCCT
>JAODMX010000418.1 GCA_025464735.1 Frondihabitans sp.
TGCCCCGAGGGCCTCCAGCTTGGCGACCGGATTATCGTGTCGGTCAATTTCGGCCCGACCGAGTGTGAGCCAGCGCTGCTTGTGATCGTCCACGACGGCGCCAGCCAGTTCTTCCTTCGATGGGAAGTGGAAGTAGATCGCACCCTTGGTCAGCCCGGACTCGCGAATCACGTCGTCCATACGGGTCCCCGCGTAGCCGCGTCGCGCAAAGGCAGAAGCAGCTACCCGCAGGATTTCCTGTCGCGTTGCCTCGCCCTTTGAGGTGCGGCCGGTCATCGTGCCTCCTGGTTGAGATCCCAACTCGTCGAGAACGGATCTGTAGTTCCAACCATAAAACCGACCATGCGGTCTGTCAAATGGACAAAGTGAATCAGGCTTGTTGGCCCCCGCCCTACCCTGACCACGTCTGAAGGCCATTGCTGGTGAAGCACGTTAGCCGCTTCCACGCGGAAGGACGGGTCTCCGGCGATCTGTTCGAGCCTTCTAGGCGCAGGTGTCGCCCGGTCACCCGGCTAGGACGAGAGCAGCGAAGCGCTCGGGTTGGCTCGTTCGATTCCGCGCGGGTAGTCGTAGGGGTTGGACGCCACGATCCGACGAACTCCTCGACGGCGGCCTGCAGGTCGGCTTGGTTGTAGGAGGCTCCGGGCACGATGTCCGACCAGCCCATCCCGGGGAAGTCGAGGGCGTAGGCACGGTGATCGAAGGTCAGCTGGGGGATGACCCGTTTTGGAGCGGGGCGAGGCGGTCACGGTGCAGGCGTGGTTCAAGGGACTGACCCCTGCATTGAATGACGTGTCGCTGGCCCGCGAGCTCCGCGAAGGCGAGCCGGATGACGTGGGCCCTAGTGTGATGGCGATCGCCAAGGCTTTCGTGTTCATCGGATGACGCTGCTGACCGACCTGCCCGCGCGTCGGATTCGCTACATCCCGAGCAGTTCGCGGACTGCCTGTTCGAAGACTCGATGATGCGCCTCCACGTCGGCCACCGAGGTCACCGGAGACATGAGTGCCATGTTGTGGAACGGGGTGAGCAGGATCCCGCGGTTCGAGAGGTAGAGATGGAGGAAGTCCTCGAGGCCCTCATCTGCGCATTCCGCAGATGCCGTTCCCGTCGTGGGGTATGGGCGCGCGAAACGATACTCGGCTCGTGCGCCCAGCTGGTTGATCGACCACGGCAGTTCGTACCTGTCGATGATGTCTTGCACGCCGGCAGTGAAAATCGTCGCGGTCGCAATCATCGTCTCGAAGGCCGTCTCGGTAAGGACCTCCTCGAGCGTGGCCCTCATCGCCGCAGCCGACAGCGGACTTCCGGCGAGGGTTCCGCCGACCCCACCCATGTCAATGAGGTCGAGGTCGTCTCGTGCCAGCAGGCGAGCCGCGAGAGAGGACGAAAGCCCGTACGCCCCGCTGGGGATGCCTCCGCCGATCGCTTTTCCGATGATCACGACGTCAGGATCCAGCCCCCAGGCGAGAGTCGCACCGCCCGGGCCCGCAGAGAAAGTGTGCGTCTCATCGATGATGAGCAGAGTGTCGTATTTGCGGGTGAGTTCCCGGACAGCGTCGTGATAGCCGGGTGCTGGCAGGACGATGCCGATGTTGGTGAGCGCAGGTTCGATGAGGACGGCTGCAACGTCGCCGTGGGCCAATTCTCGTTCGAGCCCCACGAGGTCATTCATTTCGGCGACCCGGCTCGTTTCCGTCACGTCGACAGGCGAGCCGACGTTGCCCGGACGGCTGGTCCCTTCGCCGTCGGCGCCCACGACGATCAGCGATTCGTCGACGCTGCCGTGGTAGCAGTAGCTGTGGAAGAGGATCTTGCTCTTGCCGCTGAGCGCCCTGACGAGACGAATCGCCCAGCGGTTCGCGTCCGTGGCGGTCAGGGAGAAGCTCCAGACGTCCATGCCGAAGCGACGCGTGAGCTCCGCAGCCACCCACTCTGCGTCTTCGGTCGGCATCATCGTGGTGATGCCCCCGAGTTCTCCTATTCGCTTCGCGACCGCGTCGACGACGGGGCGAGGCGAGTGGCCGCCCATCGCTCCGGTGTCGCCGAGGGCGAAGTCGATGTACTCGTGGCCGTCGAGGTCGACGACGGTGTTGCCGGAGGCGCTGGCGAAGTAGAGCGGGAACGCTCCCGGCTTCTTGTTCATCCAGGTCATCGGGACGCGTCCGAACAGATGGTCGGCCGCTTCGTAGGCGGCGGCCGACCTCGGGTTGCGGGTGGCGAAGTCGCGCTGCTCGCGCAGGTGAGCCCGTTCGAGAATGGCACGGTCGATCATGGGGAACTCCTTGGATTGGCAGGGGAGGCGGCGGTCGATTATGGGGTGAAACTGCGAGAGTAGCGACAGCCGTCGCGGTCGACCCACTCCGCTAGCCCGTCGATGGCGGGCCCGAATTGGAGACGCTCGGGCAATCGCGGATCCTGCCCGATGCGGAAGAGGCCGTTCCCGAGTGGCGCGAGGATGACGTCCTCGCTCGGCGCTTCGACTCCAGGTGACGCCACCAACACGAGGACGCCGTGACGAATCACGGTTCGGAAATTGGTGAACCATGGTGTGTAGGAGCGGAAGTGACCGCAGTACGCCTCGAGATCGGGCGTGTTCTGCGGCTCGGCCTCCGTCGGTTCGCTCTGGTCGGCGGGGCGGAAGACGTCGCCGCCACTGAGCCAGTTGCTGCCGTCGAACTCGAGCGGGTAGAGCCGCAGGGTGGGCAGGGGAGACAGGATTCGGGCTCCCCAGGTCCAGTGCAGTTCTGCGGTCTGGCCGCCCAGACTGACCTCTGCACGGACGAGCCCGGCCTCCGCGTGTCTCGTTCGAACCTCGAGGCGTCCTGCGTTTCCGAAGAAGACGCCCACCATGGCCGGTGACAGGATCCGGGGTCGAGCCTCTGGACGGTCGCCGGCGCTGGGCGCACGCCAGAGATCTGACGACATCGGCCTCGGGGCAGCGGTCGAGGAGCCTGCGTACCTGGCAGCCGCGGTGCGGGCAAGGGCCTCGGCAACGGGGCCGTCGCCGTTCGCGTTGGTCAATGTGACGACCGCGAAGCCGGCATCCACGTCTGCTAACAGGAACGAGGCGTAGCCGACCATGCCCCCGCCGTGGGTGAGTACGAGTCGTCCCTCCGACCTTTCGACGTTGATCCCGCATCCGTATCGACTCTCGGAGGTCGGCGGAACACCGTCGACGACGAGTACGTCTTCCCCGCCGGTGGCGAGACGAGTCGTCATCGTCTCGAACGAGCGTGCCGAGAGCACGACCTGGCCGTCGTCTGAGGTTCCCTTTCTCAGGAGCATCCTGGCGAACCCGGCCAGGTCACGGCCGGTGCACGCGACGTTGCCATCGGCGCCCGCGACCTCGAGGAACGGCGCTGGGTCCTGGGCGTCGCCGGGGATCCACTGCCGGTCGTCATCGCGGGGTTGATAGCCCTGGGCCAGGGACGCGCGATCACGGTGTCGTACCGTCGAGATGCTACGACCGGCGCCGACGGGGGAGAGGACGCCATCACGGACGAGCTCGGGTAGTGATCGGCCGGACACGCGCGCCGCGATCTGGCCGAGAAGGAGGTAGCCCAGGTTCGAATAGTGGAAGAACTCGCCGGGTGCCGCGGCGGAAGGGCTCGTCGAGACTCCGCCCAGTTGCGCCTTTTCATCCGGGACCGCGTCGACGCCGCTGATGAGGCCGGCGCTGTGCGTGAGGAGCCGTTCGATCATGATCTCCGATCCGGCCAGAGCGCTCGGCAGCCACTTCAGGATGTCGACTGCCGTGTCGGTGAGTCGCAGATGGCCGCTCTCCACCAGCTGCAAGACGACGGCCGCGGTCATGACCTTGCTGATCGATCCGATCTCGAAGACGTGATCCGGAGTCACTTCGATCCCTCGATCGCGATCGGCGAATCCGAATGCGTGCTCGAGGACGACACCCTCCCGGTCCGTGATCACCACCACTCCACCCGGAACGGCCCATGCAGTGGCGACCGCCTGAACCGCCTCGACGACGGACTCCCCGGTCACCGAGGCTCCCCGAGCGTTTGCTCGCGTCGAATCAGGTCATCGAAGGTTTCCCGCCGAACCGCGAGCGTCGTCTGGCCGTTCATGCAGAACACCACGGGTGGACGCAGTGCCGTGTTGAAGTTGTTCGACATGGTGTAGCAATAGGCGCCCGTCACCGGGATCGTGATGAGATCACCAACCCGCGGCGCCACCACGCTGACCTGCTCGGCAAGACGGTCTCCGGATTCGCAGTGTCGGCCGACGACGTCGACGATCTCCGCCGGCCCGCTGCGGTCGATCACCGAAGGTTGAAAGGGCTGGCCATAGAGGGAGACCTCGAGGTTGTCGCTCATCCCACCGTCGACGGCGGCGTGTGTTCGGACTCCGCGTTTCACCGTCACCACGCGGTAGGCCGTGAGCCCGACCGGGGCGATCATGGAACGCCCCGGCTCGACCAACAACTCGATGTTCTCGCCGAGGTGGCGGTGGACCGCGGCGACAACGCGCTCGGCGTAGTCCTCGATGGTCGGCGCCTCGTCCGAGCTCACGTAGCGCACGCCGAGGCCTCCGCCGAGGTCATACACCGG
>JAODMX010000464.1 GCA_025464735.1 Frondihabitans sp.
GCCGAGATCCGACGCGGTGTCTCCGTGATCGGGGTGAGCCAGGACGCCGACGGAGTGACGGCCGAACTCGACGACGGAAGCCAGCTTCGCGCGCGCTTCCTCGTCGGTTGCGACGGTGGTCGCAGCACCGTGCGCAAGCTGCTCGGCGTCGCCTTCCCCGGCGAGGCCGCCACGCACGAATGGCTGCTGGGCGAGATGGCCGTGACCACACCGTCAGCGGAGGTGGCAGCTGTGGTCGCCGAGGTGCGCAAGACGCACCGCGGCTTCGGCCTCGGCCCGTCAGACGACGGCCTCTACCGCGTGGTCGTGCCCGCGGCGGAGGTCGCAGAAGACCGCTCGGTCGCGCCGACGCTCGACGAGATGCGAGCACAGCTACGGGCCTCCGCGGGAACGGACTTCGGTGTGCACTCGCCACGCTCGCTGTCGCGCTTCGGCGACGCCACACGACAGGCCGAGCACTACCGGGTCGACCGGGTGTTCCTGGCCGGCGACGCCGCGCACGTGCATCCCCCACTCGGTGGCCAAGGCTTGAACCTTGGGATCCAGGATGCATTCAATCTCGGCTGGAAGCTCGCTGCCGAGATCGCGGGCTGGGCGCCATCGCTGCTGCTCGACAGCTATCACATCGAGCGCCACCCGGTCGCGGCCGACGTGCTGAACAGCACTCGTGTCCAAAGCGAGCTGACGTCAGTCAAATCCGGCCCGCGGGCGGTCCGCCGACTGCTGTCGGAGCTGATGGACTTCGAGACCGTGAACCGCTTCCTGCTCGAGAAGGTCACCGGGATCGGGATCCGCTATGACTTCGGCGATGGACCAGCACTCCTCGGCCGTCGACTGCGCGACGTGCGGCTCACGCGGGGGCCCCTCTACGAGACGATGCACGGTGGGCGCGGGATCCTGCTCGACCAGACCGGTGGTCTCTCGGTCACGGGCTGGTCGGATCGGGTCGATCACCTCGTCGACGTCAGCGAGGAACTCCACGCGACCGCCGTCTTGCTCCGGCCGGACGGCCACGTGGCCTGGATCGGCGACGACCAAGAAGATCTGGCCGATCACCTGCCTCGGTGGTTCGGAGAGGGCACGTAGGGTGGAGGCGTGAGCGACAGCGGATCGGCACGCGTAGACGCGTGGCTGTGGGCGGTGCGGGTCTACAAGACGCGTTCGGCGGCCACCGCGGCGTGCCGCGCAGGGCATGTGCGCGTCAACGGTGAGCGAGTCAAAGCCGCTCAGCCCGTCCGCGAAGGCGACGAGATCCGGACGCGCGCCGGCGGCCTCGAACGCATTGTCGTCGTCCGGAAGATCCTGACAAAGCGCGTGGGTGCGCCCGTCGCCGCGACGGCCATGACCGATCTGACCCCGCCGCCGCTCCCCCGCGAAGAAGTCGCCTTCGTGCCGGTCCGCGATCGAGGTGCGGGGCGTCCCACCAAACGCGACCGACGGGAGATCGATCGACTTCGCGACGAGATCTTCGGCCGACAGGACGAGTGAGACACAGGCCCCGGGCGTCCCGTACAGTGATACACGCAGGGCGTTCCCCAGGGGTGGAGGTACGTCTCGGTGCTTCACTCTCCAGGGGGAACGAACCATGCCACAGGGCCGTGTCGGTCACACCGACCACGAGACGTTCGTCCGGCCAATCCGTGCCCTCGGCCGGACGGCGCTGATCTCTGGCGCGTTGAGCCTCGTGCCCGTGTTCGCCGTGCTGCTGTGGCTTTCCATCGGCTCGTCGCCCTGGCCGTTCGTGGCTGGCGCGGAACTCCTGGTGACTGCGAGCTTCTTCACCGTCTACATCCGCTTTCGGCTGGTTTTCACCGCGGTGACCCCGACTCATTTCGTCAAACGTCGCATGCTTCTCAGCCGCGTCGTCGTGGAGCGCGCACTCGTCGACCGGGTGATCATGAGTCGCGTCTATCGCGCCGGCACCACCGACGCACTCCTCCAGCTCTTGGCGATCGACGCGAATGGCTGCCGCCTCTTCGCCATGAGCGAGCTCTTTTGGAGCCCGACCTCGATCCGATCGGTGAGAGACGCGCTAGGAATTCCCACGTCGACCATCCGCGTGCCGATCTCGCGACGCGAGTACTACCGTCGTTTCCCAGTGGCCCGAACCTGGTATGCCGGGCGGGTCGTCGTTGTCACGAGTGGTGCGGTGATCGTCGCTGCCATGGTTGCCATCGTGATGGCCCTTGAAGCCCTCTACCGGTCGAGCTGAGCCTTCGGTCATCGCCTCCGCAGGGTGCCGAAGATTCCCTGCACAACGTCTCGCACGATCCGCTGGCTCGTCGGTGAGCCCAGCAGTTCGTCCAGCGCCGAGCCCTTCGCTTTGGCGCGCGTAGACGCGGTGGCGGTCCGCTTCGTGCGCTGCGCCTTCTCCGCCTTCTCGAACTCGCGCTGCTGTCGGTCATACTCGGCCTGGATCTTCGCTCGCTCCTTCGCCGCCGCGGCCTCCGCCGTTGTGTCCTGCTTGAGCTTCGCGGCGGCCTCCTTCGCCGCGAGGGCAGCCGCCTCGTCTCGCGCCTTCGCGTCGTCGGCCTCCCGCACCTCGAGGGCCGCCGCTTCGAGTTTCGCCGTCAGGATCTCGTAGGCCGATTCGCGGTCAATGGCCGCCCCGTAAGTGGCCATCAACGGCGACGACAGAACAGCCGCCTCCATGGCGGGAGTGGGTGTGGGCGCCATGGATCCCTGCGGTGCTCGGAGGCGGGTCCAGGCCACAGGACTCGGCGCGCCCTTCTCGTTCATCACCGTCACGATCGCCTCGCCGGTTGCCAGTGACTGCAACACCTGCGCCAGGTCATACCCGCTTGACGGATACGTGGACACGGTTGCTCTGAGGGCCTTGGCGTCGTCGGGAGTGAAGGCACGGAGCTGATGCTGCACGCGCGAGCCCAGCTGGGCCAGGACGTCCGATGGGACGTCCTTCGGCGTCTGAGTCACGAACACGATGCCAACGCCCTTCGAACGGATCAACCGCACCGTCTGAGTGATCTGCGTCAGGAAGTCCTTCGAGGCGTCCTTGAAGAGGAGATGGGCTTCGTCGAAGAAGAAGACCAGCTTCGGCTTGTCGAGATCGCCGACCTCGGGCAGGTCGTTGTAGAGGTCGGCGAGCAACCACATCAGGAAGGTGGAGAAGAGGGCGGGCTGCGTGGCGACTCCGGGGAGTTCGAGGAGGCTTACGATGCCGCGACCGTCAGCCGTGGTCCGCAGGAAGACGGACGTGTCGATCTCCGGCTCGCCGAAGAACTCGTCGGCCCCCTGGTCGGCGAAGGTGACCAACTCGCGGAGGATGACTCCGACGGTGGCAGAACTCAGGCCACCCAACTCGGCGAGCTCGGCCTTGCCCTGATCGCTGACCAGAAAGGTCAGCACGCTGCGGAGGTCCTTCAGGTCGAGAAGCGCGAGACCCGCTTTCTCGGCGTAGTGGAAGACAAGGCCGAGACTCGACTCCTGGGTGGCGTTCAGCCCCAGCACTTTGCTGAGGAGAAGCGGCCCGAAGGCCGAGACCGATGCCCGCACCGGGATCCCGATGCCCTTGCCACCGAGCGCGAAGTATTCGGTCGGACTCGCCGCGGGCGTCCACTCCTGGCCGATCCCGCGAGTGCGTTCGAGAAGCTTGTCGTTCGACTCCCCCGGCGTCGCGATCCCCGAGAGGTCTCCTTTGACGTCCGCGGCGAAGACCGGCACCCCGGCTGCCGACAACTGCTCAGCCAAGACCTGAAGCGTCTTCGTCTTGCCTGTGCCGGTTGCTCCGGCGACCAGCCCGTGCCGATTGAGCATGGCGAGCGGGATCCGGATCGGGACGTCCGCGAGCGCATCACCATTGACGAGCGCCCCCATCTCGATCGCGGGCCCGTCGAAGGCATAGCCCGCGCGAATGGTCGCCACGTTGTCGGGGCCGAGGGGACCATCGACCTTCGCGTCACCGGGTGCCTGGGGTGCAGGATCCTGTGGGGCACGTTTTGCTTCGGCCGCTGCGGCCGCGGCAGCGTCCGCTTCGACCGCTGCAGCCGCGGCAGCCGCGGCGGCAAGGGCCTGGGCTTTGGCCACGGCCTCTTCGGCCTCGCGTTGGGCCTGCTCCGCGGCGGCCTGCGCCGCCTCTGCTGGTGTGGGGCTCTCGTCGACGGTGTCGCTCATGGCCACAGCCTAGGAGCCGGAGGCGTCGGAGGACAGTATTTCGTCGTCCTGCCAGGCACCCGACGGGGTGGCCGGCTCTGCGGCGATTGCCCGCCGCTCCGGTCTAGGCTCGGGGAAACATGCACGGACTGGGAGGACCAATGGTCGACGCACGCATCGTCCAAACGACCAAGGCACTACACGCGGCGATCATCGAACTGGCCTCGAATGCGCCCGTCTCGTCCATCACAGTTGCCGATGTCACCAGGGCGGCGGGCATCAATCGGGCGACCTTCTACAGCCATGCGACGTCGCCCGGGTCGCTCCTCGCCGACGTCCTCAGACCCGAGCTGGACGCGATCCGCCAAGACGACTTCGATGCTCGCGAGGCCGGCACGAGCGACCCGTCGGCAGTCACCCGCAAGGGTATGGAGCGCGTCGTCGACCATATCGTGAAGTACCGCGACATCTACCGGCTCGCGCTGCCCGATCCTCTGGACGCATCGACCCATCGGGCTCTAGCCCGGCATTTCGAGGTGTCGTGTCTGCGCCACTTCGAGGGCTATGCGTCGGGCGACCTGCCCGAGGGGCTGTCGAAGCCGCTCGCGGCCGGCTTCGTCGGGCATGGCCTCGTCGGCGTGATCGAGAATTGGTTGACCGGCACACGCTCGAGCCGTAAGCGCCTCCTGGACAACATCATGCTGCTCCTGCCCGGTTGGTGGGACTGACACGGCACGGCGCTCCTTATCAGCTCGTCGTCAGGGTTTTCTCGAAGTCGGTGACAGTGTCGGAGCGCAACGCGGCGCGCAACCTCTCGGTCGCGGCGGGATCGGTCTTGACGATCGACTGGCCGTCGGGTGATGTCCCGGTGCCCGCCGTGGGAGCGGTGAAGAAGCTGATGTCCCGTGAGTCGATACCGCGGAGGCTGTAGGCAAGCGATGCCATGGCGGGCAACGTGAACCCCGAATCGACCGTGAGGCTCTTGCTCATCTCGGAAGCGAAATCAGCCAGCTGCCGAGGGTCACGCAGCACATCGCGACTGATGGCGCGGTCAAGAATGCCCTTCAACAGCAGCTGCTGGTTGCGGACACGCTGGAAGTCCCCGGTCGGGAACGCCTTCCGCTCCCGAACGAAGCTCAGGGCAGTCTGGCCCTTGAGCTCGATCTGCCCCTGGGCGAAGTAGTGAGGTTCGGGACGATCGGTGGCGGTACTGGTGAAGGCGGCGGGGTTGTCGACGTAGACCCCTCCGAGAGCCGTGGTCATGTCGGCGAGACCGGCGAAGTCGATCGCCGCAACATGGTCGATCCGGACACCGAGGTACTTCTCGACGGTCTGGATCGTGAGGGGTGTGCCTCCCCAGGCCAACGCCGCGTTGACCTTGGCATCGCCGTGACCGGGCACCGGTAGCCAGAGGTCGCGCATGATCGACATGACCGAGACATGCTTGTGGTCGGCCGGCACATGGACGAGCATCAGCACGTCGGAGCGCCTGGCTCCCGCGCTCTCGAGGTCGGCTTCGTCAGCCGCGCCCCGGGAGTCGGAACCGATCAGCAGGATGTTCCTGGCACCGTCGACGGGAGCTGGGCGCTCTCCGGTCGGGAACACTTGAGCGTCGGGGACCGTCGTCAGATTGCGGCCGACAACGTTGTGGTAGATCACTGCTCCACCCGCCACGACCGCACCCAGCAACAGCGCGACAACGCCGAGAGCGATGCCCACACGGATGAGGTTTCGGCGACGACGCCTTTGGCGGGGGCGCACGCGGCGCGGGGGCGATGAATCGAGAGTCGCAGACATGAGAGTGCTTTCGTCGGGTCGAGGGCAGGGCGTCGGCAGGTGATGAAGCGGGGTCAGTAGGCTCCGACGGGTCTTGCGACGGCATGCGCCGTTTTGATCAGAATCCGGATGTCGTAGCCCAGGCTCCAGTTGTCGATGTAGTGGAGGTCGAGGTCGAGCCCCTCCTGCCACCCGAGCGTGCTGCGGCCACCCACCTGCCAGGCGCCGGTCATGCCGGGCGAGACCTCAAGCCGCCGTGCCGCCTTGTCGCAGTAAGCGTCGACTTCGCACGGCAACCCGGGGCGTGGCCCCACGAGGCTCATGTCGCCCCGAAGGACGTTCCAGAGCTGCGGCAACTCGTCGAGCGAGA
>JAODMX010000472.1 GCA_025464735.1 Frondihabitans sp.
GCGCGAACGCGATCCCGACAATGCCGAAGTGAGTCCAGAGGTCACCCACGACGGAGTGCACTTCGATGTGGCCGCCGAACATGAAGTTCTCGACGTAGCCGTTGTTCGGGGCGTAGCCGATCGATGCCATACCCGACTTGGCGGTCAGCAGTTGATCGGGGGTGAGGTTGATGCCCAAGCCGAACCCTGCCGGATAGTGCGTCATCAAGGCCAGAGTCGCCGCGAGTTCGGGGCGACCACCGACGATCAGAGACCCCGACGTGTCGATCTGCTGGATCGATCGGGCCTGAGTCGCCGCGCCGAGCGCACCGTCGAGAATCAGCGCCTGGCCGACGTTGTACACGAGCGCCGCCATCACGCCGAGACCAATGACGACGCGAGCAGCCGAGCCCTTTCGACCGAATCGCCTGAGGGGCACCTGGGCCGCCAGAATCGCGGCGGCGAGGAGCATCTGCCCGAACATCGACCGGAAGTCGTGGCTTGCCGAGTAGGCCATGAGGGCCAGCAACACCAGCATCTCGAGCCACCAGCCGCGCACCCGCTGGGCGAGGGCAAGAGTGACCACGGCGACGGGGAACGCGAAGCTGAACTTCCACGGGTTCTCGGAGAACTGCGAGTCGAGAGGCACGATTCCGACAATGAGCCCGATGCCGAAGACGAGGGCCACGGTCGACGGGCTGAGGATCGTTCTGGCCCAGAGGACCATCCCGATCGAGGCGATCAGGTTGAGAAGGAGGAGCCCCGACGCGATCAGCGATGTCCGGTCGACACCGTTAGTTGCCGCGTTCGCGAGCGTCAGGAAGAACCCCGAACCCAGGGTGACGAGGCCGCCCAGAAGGACGAGGCTCATGAAGCGGAAGCGCCTGACCGCGGGAACCCAGAGGGGCGACAGCACGACCGACAGGATCAGGGCGATCGGAACCTGGTGCGGAAACGAGATTCGGACAGGGATCACGGCTACGGCAAGGACGGCGAGAATGCGCGACGAGGTCGAGGATCGCGCTAGCGAGACGAGCGCGCGCGAGCGCGTTCCTCGCGCGAGAGCCGTGACCGTCATGCCGACAAGACTAAGCGAACCGCGGCTCGATCCGGCCACCGCGGGCGCCCCCTCTTCTGGGCGCACCCCGACTGGGGCTTGCTCCAACCCCGTCACACCCTCGAAAGTGGCTCAGTATCAAGCTAAACTCCAGCATCATCACAGTATTACGTCGCCAGCGTGCGGTGGCCCGGCTCCCTGACGATCCTTTCCGTGACGAAATGAGCTCTCCCGTATGGCTTCCTCGCCCGTGACCCATCCTCGCCGACTACTTCGAGCCATCCCCGCGGCGGGAATCGTCATCGGACTCGTCCTCGTCGGCGTGGTCTCGTCGCAGGCTGCGCACGCCGACCCGTCGCCGCTGGCAAGCGATACCTTCACCAGAACAGTGTCCAGCGGGTGGGGAAAGGCCTCCATGGGCGGTCTGTACACCGTCGTCGCCGACAAGGCTGCCAAGCTCTCGGTATCCGGCGGTCAAGCGCACATCCGAAACCTGGCGCGGGCGAAGGCAGTCACGGCGACCCTCAAGTCGGTCGCCGCGCGAGACGTAGAAATTCAAGGCACGATGGTCATGCCCGGTCACGCCCCCATCGTTTACCACGCCTATCAGATGCGCACGCAGAACGACGGCACCCTGTACCGCGGCCGCATCGACGTCCTTGCCGGCGGTGCCGTCGACCTCACGATCTCCCGCATGGAGAAGAACAACGTCGAGGTGACACTCGCCCGCAAACGGATGTCGTTCCGGGCGGGCGCGGACACCGCCATCACCTCCGATTTTCAGGTGACCGGCACCTCCCCCGTCACGATCCGGGGCAGGGCGTGGCTCGCCGGGTCGACTGAACCCGGGTGGCAGCTGACGACGAGCGACTCCTCGACTCATCGGGTGACGGCGACGGGCCATGTCGGCCTGTGGGAGTATTCGAGCGCTTCGAACGCGTCGACCATCGGGACCGACGAAGACGACCTCCTGGTCACGAACAATCCCACCTCCCCCGTCACCGCGACACCGACACCGACTTCCACGCCGACCACACCGACGAGTCCCGACCCGACAACGCAAGAACCACTTCGGGGCTCCCTTCCCGTCGGATCCAGTGACTACCCGATCCCGGCCGGCGCGATCTTCGTCTCCCCGTCCGGCAACGACGCCTCGTCAGGATCCGAATCGGACCCCCTTCGCACCCTGGCCGCAGCCATCACCCAGGCGGTCTCCGGCGACACGATCGTGCTTCGCGCCGGCACCTACAACGAGTCCGTGAGCATCCCGGAGTCGAAGCCCAATCTCACCGTGCAGGCCTACCCGTACGAGGCCGTCTGGCTCGACGGATCCATCCCCGTCACCTCCTGGACGAAGACCGGCTCAACCTGGACCACCTACGGCTGGGACCACTTCTTCGCCAACACCCTCGACGGCATCGCCGACAACCCCTACTTCGTCGACACCGCCCACTATCCCCTCGCCGCCCGCGCCGACATGGTGTTCTACGACGGCGTGCAACTGACGCAGGTGGCCAGCGCCTCTGCTGTGAGAGCGGGAACCTTCGCGGTCGACCAGGCGGCCAAAACGATCACGATCGGGTCGGATCCTGCGGGCCATGACCTGCGAGCAAGCAACCAGATGCAGGCCATCTACGCAAAATCGGCCGGCACGACCCTCGAGGGCTTCGGCGTCAGGCGCTACGCGACCCCCTACAACGTGCGCGGCGCAATCCGCCTCGGCGGCGTAGGCGAGACGGCTCGCAACCTCGTCATCCAAGACAGCGCGACAACCGGCATGAACTTCGAGGCCGACAACATCACTCTGGATCACCTGACGGTGACCCGGAGCGGCATGCAAGGTCTCGGAGGCAACGCGACGTACAACACGAAGCTGATCAACTCGGTCGTGAGCTACGCGAACGACGAGCACTTCAACGAAAGCCCGGTCTCAGGCGGGGTGAAGATCACCCGGTCGCGCGATCTGGTGATCCAGAACAACGACTTCGTCGACAACTACAGCTTCGGCCTCTGGCTCGACGAGTCGTGCTACGACCCTCACATCATCGACAACACGATGTCCGGCAACACCGGACACGGCCTCGAGGTCGAGATCTCGGCAGGCGCGATCATCGCCGACAACTCGGCGACGTCGAACGGCAAGTCGGGCATTCGCCTCCTCGACACGAGCAACTCGCAGATCTACAACAACTCGATCGGCGACAACGGAATCTTCGGAATCCAGCTGTCGCAAGACGAACGGCGAGAGTCTGACCTGTCGGTTCCCGGGCACGACCCGCGCCAGCCAGAACCCGACCCGTCGTTCACCTGGCTCACCCAAAACGACACCGTTGCCAACAATTCCTTCGGCGCCGGTGGGCAGTTCCAGATCTACGCCCTCGACAACTGGACGAACATTCCTGTCGATCAGTGGCACCTGACGATCACCGGCAACCTCTTCAACTCGCAAGCGTCGTCGTCACAGGTGATGGTCGCGTGGGGCGGCAGCGACAACGTGACCCTCTACCGGTACAACACCCCAGCCGCTCTCGCCGCGGCGAAAAACCCGTCGTGGACCAATGCGCAGACCTTGAGCGCGCAACCACTCTCGGAGATGGCGACAGCCGTCACCTCCGCGCAGCCGATCGCGACACCCCTGCCCGCCGACGTCGCAGCCGCGGTGGGGCAACCCGTCGGCACGAGGCACATCGGCACGTTCTAGCGTCGCCGCGTGGCACGTTCTAGCGCCGCCGCGCCATGCGTCGCCGCGTGGCCGCACTCCTGGACGGGTCAGAGGGTGGCTATGGTCCAGCTCACGGTATGCGAGGCCCCGGGCGCGAGTCGGACGACATCGGTGCCCGTCGAGAAGGCGTCCGGCGGACAGGTCATCGGCTCGACGGCAAGACCGAGGCGGTTGAGGGCCTCCTCGGGACGGTCGGCCGTGTGAATCTGCACCCAGGGGAGCTCCGTGCCCCAGGTCATCCGCACGCCCGTCCCGCCGGGGGCAGTCACTCGCACCTCGGTCTGCCCCTCGTCGTCCCGGGCGAGACCCGTGAACGCGTGGTCGATGAAGAGCGAGCCGAGAACACGCGGCGAACGGAAGTCGAACTCGACACGGGATTCGACCGAACCGACACCGGTCGGAATGAGCCGATCCTCGGTCACGTCGAGGAAGTCCGCTGCGGGGAGCGTCAGCGTCCAGTCATCGACGTGCCCAGGGCCCGCCGTGAGGTACGGGTGCGGGGCGGTGCCGTACGGCGCGTCGACGACGCCGCGATTGACCGCTGCGACGGTGGTGGTCAACCCGTCGTCGTCGAGCGCGTAGGTGACGCGGACGTCCAGCGGGAACGGGTAGCCATCGCTCGGCACGACCTCCGTCGCGAGAGTCACGCTCGAGTCTGCGGCTTGCTCGACCGCCCAACGCGTCCAGGCCAGGAGCCCGTGCAGGGCATGACCCCTCGACGGCTCGGTCAGCGGAAGCTGGTACTCGACCCCGTCGAACGTGTAGACGCCGTCAACGATGCGATTCGGCCACGGAGCAAGGATCGCGCCCCGAAACACCGGCCGGATCCTGGTCGCCGCGAACGGCACGACAAGATCGCGACCGGCAAAGGTCAACTCCCGAAGGCTCGCACCCACGCTCGCGATGGTGGCGCTGTACTCGCCATGCGAGATGGTGATCTGCTCGCCGGTGGGAAGGTGCTGATCGTGATTCGGCATTGAACGTCGACTTTCGTGAGTGGAGATTTCAGAGTAGAGGAGCGCAGGATCCCTCCGCCGCGGATCCTGCACTCTCGACCCGATCAGGCTTTGGCGAGCCGCACCACGTTCCACGACAGTGGGGGCAGGACCACCGAGAGAACCGAGCCCTCCCAGGACGTGTCGGCGTTGGCCACGGGTGCCACCGAGTCAGCGGTGTCGACGGTTACTTTCAGGTACGGATCCGGGTTGGAGAGCTGCGTGACCTCGACGAGGCGGGTGGCGCCGAACGCACGCGTGTCGAGGTCGATCGTGATCGACTCGGTCAGCGAGCGGTTGATGGCGAAGACCGCCACATCGCCCGACTCGGGCTCGTGCGTGGCGACAGCGTCGACGGCCGGTACATCGCCGAACTTGGCCGTCTCGTGCACAGGCGCCTGGATCTCGACGCGAAGAACGTCACCCACGGCGTGCTTTGAGGCCTGGGCGAAGGGATGGAACGTCGTCTGCTTCCAGCTCCGTCCGCCCGTCTCGGTCATGATCGGCGCAATGACGTTGACGAGCTGAGCCAGGGAGGCGCTGGCCACGCGGTCGCTGTGCTTGAGCAGCGAAATCAGCAGGCCACCCACAACCACGGCGTCCGCGACGCTGTACTGGTCTTCGTGCAGCACAGGGGCGACCGGCCAGTCGTTCTCAGGGTTCTTGCTCGCCTCGCCATTCAGGTACCAGACGTTCCACTCGTCGAACGAGATGT
>JAODMX010000528.1 GCA_025464735.1 Frondihabitans sp.
CAATGATGCGACTTTGCGACCATCCTGTCAACCGGTTGACCAATCTAGAGGATGGATAGGTGAAGAATTGGTTGACCACCTGGCTAAGGTGGGCATCGTGCCTGCCTACCCCGACCACGATCCCGCCCAGCTGCGCCTCGAGCTCGAGGCGGTGCCGCGAGGAACGGCAGTCTCCGAAGTCGTCAAACAGTTGATCACCCTCCTCACGACGGGCGAGCTCACTCCCGGGACTCGGCTTCCCCCGGAACGGCAGCTGGCCGACGAACTCGGCGTCGGTCGGTCGGCCGTCCGGGAGGCGCTCGCGGCACTCGAGATCCTCGGTATCGTGAGTGTTCGCCCCGGCTCCGGCACCTACCTGCGTGACAGCACCTCCGAACTCCTGCCCACCACCCTGAGCTGGGGGCTGATGCTCTCCGCGTCCAGGACGCGGGAATTGATCGAGGTGCGGTCGGGGCTCGAGATCCAGGCGGCCTCCTTCGCCGCCACCCGGGCCAGCGACGCCGAGGTTGCCAAGCTGGCGGCCCACGTCGAGACCATGACGGTGTCGCTCGACGACCTCGATCGTTTCGTCGAGGCCGACGTTCTGTTCCACCTGCAGATCGCCTCCAGCGCCGACAATGTCGTGCTGCGGGACCTCCTGCAGAGCGTGCGTTCGTTGCTCCGACTCTGGGTGGAGCGGGGCCTGCGCGATCGTGATCAGGGCGAAGTCGCTCTCCGCGAGCACACGGCCATCTACGAGGCGATCGCGGCTCGCGACGCTGCGGGAGCGGAAGCGGCGATGCGTGTGCACATGGAGACGGCCGGTGACCGTGTGGCCAGTCTCGACCTCGACACGCCCTAGGGGTCACCCGTGGCGGAGCGCGGCCGTGGATTGTCGGATCGACAGGGTGGCCGAAATGATTTCGCGCGGTCGTTCTGAGGTGTTCCGGATCCGGTCCAGGACCATGTGCAGAGCCGTTTCTCCCAGCTGGACGAAGTCGAGTCCGGCCGACGTCAATGGCGGGACGAAGTAGCGTGCCTCGGGCATGTCGTCGACGCCGACAATCGAATAGTTCTCAGGAGCCGTTCGGCCGCGTGCCCGTTCGGCGCTCATGAAGCCCAGCGCGATCTCATCGTTGGCGGCGAACACGGCCGTGTACGTGGAATCGTCGACCGTCACGGCACACGCCGCGCCGGAGGCGGCGTCCCATTCGGCGCAATGGACGAGCGGCAACGGATCCAGCCCGGCAGCGCCAAGCTCGTCGAGGTAGCCGCGGACTCGCTCGCCCGCCTCGTTTCGATTTCCCGGGCCGGCGAGATGCAAGATCTTGCGGTGCCCCAGTGCGATGAGGTGCTCGACCGCGAGGCGTGCGGCGCCGTAGGAGTCGGCGTGGACGGAATCGATTCCGACCGTGACGGCCTCCGACAACGAGACGACTTCGACCGACCGCCCGGCGAGCTGAAGCAGATCTTCGAGGCCGCTGTAGGGCGTGCCGACGACGATGCCGTCGACCCGCATCGAGAGGAAGTTCTCGAGAGTGTGTTCGACTTCGGTCCGTGAGCTTGGTGCCGAAGGATCCAGATCGAGTTGCGTAGTGATGAGTGACTGCTGCTCGGTTCGTGCGGCTTGGCTGATCCCGGTCAGAATGCCCGAGTTGCCGAAGTTGAGGGGCCCCATCGAGAGGTAGCC
This sequence comes from Frondihabitans sp., assembly GCA_025464735.1. The sequence continues at coordinate 1,670 of JAODMX010000528.1, forward strand.
GATTGTGTCGGTGCGCTCGGATCGAAGGATGTTCGGCAGGCGGCTCCGCTGGTAGCCGAGATCGTGAATCGCGCGCTCGATCGCTGTTCTCGCTTCGGGAGACACGTAACCACCGGTGTAGAAGCGCGACACCGTCTGAGCGGAAACCTCTGCGGCACGGCCGACGTCGGCCATGCTCGGACGGCGACGTGAACGCTCTGTACTCACTCAGGATCCCCCTGCCCCAGATCTGACGATCGTAGCTCGACGCCCGTCGTTCGCCCGCTCGAGTCGTCGGGGCGAATGTCGCGGCGGGGACTTGCGAACACTATGAGCACGCTCTATGTTATCCGTAACACCTACCTGTTACGCATAACACAAACGGGTCGAAGACGAGGTGACGAATCGGCCACCGAGGCATTCGCGCCACACATCAAAGGAGATGAACATGTTTCGAAAGCGAACTGGGGTCGCGATGATCGCGGCCGGGGTCGTTCTCGCTCTTGGCCTGTCGGCCTGTTCGAGCGGCGGGTCGAGTGGCGGTGGCGGCAAGGTGACGCTCAACTACTGGATCACCACTCAGCAGGGTGGAGCCGAGACGGGCCTCCGGTCGATGGTCAAAGGCTTCGAGAAGAAGTACCCGGACATCAGCGTCAACGTGACCGAGAAGAGTACCGACAACCTCAAGACGGCGCTGCGTCAGGCGGCCGGAACGCCTGCCATGCCCGACGTCTATTTTCAGTGGTCGGGTCTCGGGCTTGGTGGTACGTACGTCAAGCAGGGCGTCGACCTCGACCTGACGAAGTACTACAAGCAGTACGGCTGGACGACGCGATTCACGAAAACGGCACTCGCCTCGGTCACCCAGTACGGCGGATACCACGGTGTGCCGTATACGGCAGACGTCGAAGGCATCGTCTACAACAAGGCTCTCTTCAAGAAAGCGGGCATCACGGCCACGCCGACGACGTATTCCGAACTCGTCGCCGACGCCGCGAAGCTGAAGAATGCCGGGATCACGCCGATCGAATTCGGTGGCTCGGTCAACTGGTACGTCATGCGGCTCATTGACAACCTCCTCGAGACGAAATGCGGATCGGCCACATTCGACAAACTCACCGCTCTCAAGGGCAACTGGGGCAAGGAGGCGTGCGTCACCGACTCCTTCAGCCAGCTCAAGCTCTGGGCGACCGACTACTTCAACCCCGGCTGGGTCAGCGACACCGATGCTCAGGGTCAGGCCGTCTTCTATCAGAAGAAAGCAGCCATGGCGCTGGAAGGCGACTGGTTCGGTGGCTTCCTGAAGCAGGCCAAGTTCAGCCCGACCTCCGATCTCGGAGTGTTCCCCTTCCCGACCGGAACGGGTCGGATCTACGGGCTGCAGCAGGCGAACTACATCAGCAAGACCTCGAAGAATCCCGACGATGCCGCGAAGTTCCTCAACTACTGGATGAGCGAGAGCGTCCAAACCAAGTACGCCGGTGACTTCTCCCAGATCCCGGTCGTCAATGGTGTCAAGGTCGCCGACAGCGGAGTGGGCATCACGAGTTCGTTCGTGGACCTCGCGAAGAAGGCCACCGGTCAGTTCCAGAACAACGACCAGACGCTGCCGCTCGATGTCACGACCGAGTACTGGCGGATCATGAACGGAGTGGCAACGGGATCCATCGCCCCTGCTGATGCTGGAAAGCAGATGCAGACGTTCATCGACAACCGTTCGGGAAGCTGAACGACTCGTGACCTCCCTCAAGTCCACCTCCCCGCGCCGACGCACCGAGCGTCGGCGCGGGGTCCGTCTCGCGCCCGGCTGGGCAGCCTTCGTCTTCGTCGTTCCCGCTCTCCTGCTGTTCCTGGTCTTCCTCGTCTATCC
>JAODMX010000537.1 GCA_025464735.1 Frondihabitans sp.
CGGATGCCCTCGCGATCATGCCTCAGTCCGAAGGACTCCGGGACAGGATCTGGTGGGGATCCGGCACCCGCGCGAGCGCCGTCTGGACGGCGGAGCAGGGGCTCAACCTGCAGAGTTCCACACTCCTGTCGGAGGACACCGGGGTGCCGTTCGACGAACTGCAGGCGGAACAGATCGACCTCTATCGGGCGGCCTGGAAGCAGGCCGGCTGGGAACGTGAGCCTCGGGTATCCGTCAGCCGAAGCATCCTGCCCATCACCGCCGACATCGACCGGCGCTATTTCGGTGGCCGCGCGGAAGACGCCGAAGACCAGGTCGGCTATCTCGGCGGCACGCTCGCGCGGTTCGGCAAGAGCTACATCGGCGAGCCCGACGTGATCGCCGAGGCGCTGGCGCAGGATGCGGCGGTCGCGGCCGCGGACACAGTGCTCCTCACTGTGCCCAATCAGTTGGGGGTGGCCTACAACGCCCGTCTGCTCGAGACAGTCGCGAAGCACGTGGCGCCGGCGATCGGGTGGGCGCCGAACCTGGTCTGACGCGGTTGGCCCGGCGCCGCGGTGCTCGCGCGCGGTGCTTGCGTGCCGTGCTCGCGCCCGCCGCTGAACCCGCGCCAACTCAGGACTCTTGTGCCCACGCCGGTGGGCGCGCCCGTTGCCCTCCACGCGGCAGCTGCACAATTCCTGATCGAACAACGGGGTCACCTCGCGGGGCAGCACTGACGCATCACGAAGCCGCCGGGGCATCCTGTGCCGCCGCCCTGAGTTCAGCGGTGCCGGGTGCGGGAGCTCCGCGGGAACTCAGGACAATTGCCGCGGCAGTCGGGCCAGGGAGCGCAGCAGTCGGTGCGGCCAGAGCAAAACTCCTGAATACCAAACGCCGCGCGCGCGAGAACAGCGGACGGCGCGGCCCGTCACACGACCGAGCCGCAGGAGGCACGGAACCGCCGCGTGGTCAGACCGTGGCGCTCCGCATGACGTCGGCCGTCAACTCGACCGACCGCAGCCGCGAGTCGATGTCTTGAGACTGGTGGGCGATGATCAGCTCGTCGGCATGTGCCGACGCGGCGAACTCCTCCAGGTAGGCCCGAACGTCCGCAGGGGTCCCGACCGCCGAGTACTTCATCATGTTGGCGATCTGGCGCCCGTTCGGCGTTGTCAGGAAGATGTCGATCTGCTCGTCCGTGTAGTCGGGTGCGGCGGGTCCGCGCGCGATCAGGCCGCGGACTCGCGACCTCCGGGTGGCGTCGAACTGAGCCCGCGCCTCCGCCACATCGGAGGCCGCAACCACGTTCACCCCGGCGATGACGTAGGGCTCCGCCAGCTGCTCTGACGGAGAGAAGTTGTCGCGGTAGAACGCGACGGCGTCGTGCAGGAGGTCGGGTGAGAAGTGCGACGCGAATGCGTAGGGCAGTCCGTAGGCGGCGGCCAGCTGGGCTCCGAACATCGACGACCCGAGGATGTACAGCGGCACATTCGTTCCGGCACCGGGCACGGCTTGCACCCCGGCCACGCGCGACTCCCCGCGCAGGTACCCCTGCAGCTCGAGAACGTCATCGGGGAACGACTCCGCCGACATCGCGTCACGGCGCAGGGCGTGCATCGTGGTCTGATCGGATCCGGGTGCGCGACCGAGCCCGAGGTCGATGCGGCCCGGGTAGAGCGACGCGAGGGTCCCGAACTGCTCCGCGATCGTCAGGGGCGCGTGGTTGGGGAGCATGACGCCGCCGGATCCGAGCCGGATCGTCGACGTGTGACCGGCTACGTACCCGATCAGGACGCTCGTTGCCGAGGAGGCGATTGTGGCCATGTTGTGATGCTCGGCGTACCAGACGCGCTCGTAACCGTGCTGCTCAGCGGCCTGCGCAAGCCGGACACTGTTCGCGAAACTCGCGGCGACCGTTTCACCGGGGGCGATGGGGGCGAGATCGAGGATCGACAGTGTGAGAGCCATAGGACCGACAACACGCGTCCCCGTGGGATCCTTCCCCGAATAGGCTCACACTCGTGCTGAACGACTACCTTCACCACCCGAAGCACGGGCCGCTCCCCGGGCTCCTGCTGCTGCTGACGCTCGGGACGGGCGTGATCGACGCCGTGAGCATCCTGGGGCTCGGCCGGGTCTTCGTGGCGAACATGACCGGCAACGTCGTCTTCATCGGCTTCGCGATAGCCGGGGCACCTGGTTTCTCTATCTGGGGTTCTCTGGTCGCGCTCATCGCCTTCCTTATCGGGGCGTCCGGCGGCGGGGCACTGATCGCGAGGAGCGCCACGAACCGCGGCGTGCTGCTGCGCAACTCCCTGACGCTCCAGTGCGTGCTCTTCGCGGTGGCGGTCGTGGTCTCGGCGGCGACCGGTGGCGCGCCGACGACCGTCGACCAGGTGCTGATCCTCCTCTGCGCTGCTCTCGCGCTCGGCTTCCAGAACGCGGTCGTGCGCCAGCTCGCGGTCCCCGACATGACCACGACCGTGCTGACGATGACCCTCACGGGAATCGGCTCCGACCTCCGCAAACGGGAGTGGGCCACCGCGACGCGGCGGGTCATCGCCGTGGTCAGTATGCTCATCGGCGCCGTCATCGGGGCGCTGCTCGTGCTGCCGTTCGGCGTGACGGCGGGGCTCGTGCTGGCCCTCGTGATCCTTGTGGTCACGCTGGCAGGGGCGTTCGTCGCGAGTCGCACGCGCGGTGACTGGCAGACGGCAGCGTGATGGCTCAGGATCCTGATCGGCCATCGACACAAGGAAGGCGGCGGTAGCCTTCTAGCATGGCGGCGACCCTGACGATTCTCGACGACTACCAATCCGTTGCTCTCGAATCGGCCGACTGGTCGCCTCTGGCCGAACGTTACGAGATCGTCGTCGTCACCGAGCATCTCGACGACGAAGCTCTGATCGAGCGCCTCGCCGACAGCGAAGTCGTCGTGGCCATGCGGGAGAGAACCGCGTTCCCCGCGTCAACGCTCAGCCGCCTCCCGAACCTTCGCCTGCTGGTCACGACGGGCATGGCGAACGCGTCGATCGATACCGACGCTGCGAAGAGCCAGGGCGTCGTCGTCTCGGGCACCCAGGGCAGCGGGCGCGACGTCGCCGAACTCACGATCGGCCTGATGATCGCACTCGCCCGCAACATCGTCGCCGAAGACCGTACGATGCACGACGGTGGCTGGCAGCACACCGTGGGCATCCGACTCGAGGGCCGTCGACTCGGGCTCATCGGCCTCGGCAAGCAGGGCGCCTGGGTCGCCGACTTGGCGGCGGCATTCCGAATGGACGTCGTCGCGTGGAGCCCCCGTCTCACACCCGAGCGCGCGGCGGAGCACGGTGCGCAGTCGGTCTCGAAGGCCGAGTTGTTCGCCACCTCTGACTTCGTCTCGGTGCACGTGCCCCTCCGCGAGGAGACGCGCGGTCTGGTCGGAGCCGAGGAGCTCGCGACAATGAAAGAGAGCGCCTACCTGATCAACACCTCGCGGGGTCCCATCATCGACGGCGAGGCTCTCCTCATGGCCCTCATGGTCGACACCATCGCGGGAGCGGCGCTCGACGTCTTCGATATCGAGCCGCTTCCGACCGCCGACCCCCTGCGCAAACTCTCAAATGTCCTCCTCCTGCCGCACGTCGGGTACGTCACCCGCGAGGTGTACGCGACGTTCTTCGGCCAGGCGGTCGAAGACGTGGTCGCCTATCTCGCCGGCGCCCCGGTGCGCACCCTCTGACCCCGGAAGGCACCCTGTGACCGGCTACGCGATCACTCCCCCAGCGATCCCGACAGTGGCGATCGACGGATCCGACGATCTGTTCCCGGTCAGGCGCATCCTCTGCGTCGGGCGGAACTACGCCGAGCACGCCCGCGAGATGGGCAGCGACCCCGACCGCGAGCCTCCATTCTTCTTCGGCAAGCCCGGCGACGCGGTCCTGCCGGCCGAAGGCACCGTGCCCTACCCGACCGTCACGGAGCAACTCGAGTACGAGATCGAACTCGTCGTCGCGATCGGCACGGGCGGCTCCTCGATCCCCGCTGCCGAAGCCCTCGACCACGTGTGGGGCTACGCGGTGGGCGTCGATCTCACCCGGCGCGACCGCCAGCAGGAGGCCAAAGACGCCCGGCGTCCGTGGGACGTCGCCAAGGGGTTCGACGCAAGCGCCCCGATGACGCCGGTCGTCCCGGCCGCGCGGGTCACGGATCCTGGGTCAGGTCGCATCTGGATCGCAGTCAACGGAGACGTCAAGCAGAACGGTGATCTCGGCGACATGATCTGGGGCACCGCCGACGTGATCGCGGCGGCTTCGGAGGCCTGGGCACTCGCCCCCGGCGACCTGATCTTCACCGGCACGCCCGCGGGCGTCGGCCCTGTCGTGCCCGGCGACGTCGTCACCGGCGGGGTCGACGACGTGGGTGCGTTCGAGTTCACCATCGGTCCCGCACCGCGTCTGCTCTGAGCAGGGGAGGCTTCGCGGAGATCGCGGTCACATCGCGGAACTCCGCGAAGCGAAGCGTCACTCCGCGAAGCGTCCGGGGGCCACGCCTCGAACCGCGAGCACGGCGGCTTCGAGAGAGGCCGCGACAGCCGCCAACTCAGGAGCCGAGACTCCGTCCGACCACGAGAAACGGACGGCGGTCTGCGCCACATCGGCCGCGTACCCGAGCGCGGTCAGCACATGCGACGGGTCGTCGCTCCCGGCAGCGCAGGCGGAGCCGCTGGAGGACACGATGCCCCGCCGCTCCAGCTCGAGAAGGACCGACTCGCCGCTGGTGCCTGGGAAGACGAACGACGCCGATGCGGGAAGTCGGGAGGTCCGGGATCCGGTCACTCGAGCCTCGGGCAGGCGCCCCAGCACGTCGGCGATGAACGTGTCACGAGCGGTGGACGCGCCGTCCCGCCTCGCGAGTCGGGCAGCTTCGGCGAGACCCACGACGGCCCCCAGCGCGACGGCGCCCGCCACGTTCTCGGTGCCCGAGCGCCGGCCGCGCTCCTGACCGCCACCGTGGATCACCGGTTCGAGCGGTAGTCGACCGGCGACGTAGAGCGCGCCGATCCCTTTGGGAGCCCCCAGCTTGTGACCGGAGATCGACAGGGCCGAGACCCCGAGCTGCAGGATCCGGGTGTCCAGCCAGCCCGCCGACTGCACGGCGTCGGAGTGGAACGGAACGCCGGCCTCCGTCGCGACGCGCGCGAGATCACGAATCGGCTGGACCGTGCCGATCTCGTTGTTCGCGTGGGCGATGGAGACGAGCGTGGTGTCGGGACGGAGCGACCCGGCGAGGGCGTTCGGGGTGACCGTTCCGTCGTCAGTGAGCGGGACGAACGTCACGTCGAACCCATGGTGGCGCCGAAGGTAGTCGACCGACTCGAGAATCGCCTCGTGCTCGATCGCCGTGGTCACGAGGTGCCTACCGCGCGGCGAGCCGAGCGCGATCCCCTTGATGGCGAGGTTGTTCGCCTCCGTGCCCCCCGCGGTGAACACGACCTCGCCCGGACGACAGCCGAGCCAGGCGGCGACCTGGTTGCGCGCAGCCGTGAGACCCCGTGCCGCCGATTCGCCGACGGTGTGGTGGCTGGACGGGTTGCCGAAGTCGCCCGTCAGGTACGGCCACATCGCCTCGAGCGCCTCGCGGCGGACCGGCGAGGTGGCTGCAGAGTCTAGATAGAGCATGGGGTGCGATCTCGGTCTCGGGTTCGGTCGCGGGCTCAGGCGGTCGCGAAGCCGGCACGGGTGGGCACGTCGATGGAGATGTCGAGACCGAGGTCGAGGGCGCGGACACTGTGGGTGAGCGCCCCGACCGAGATGAGGTCGACGCCCGATGCCGCGATCTCACGAACCGTGTCGAGCGACACTCCCCCGCTGGCCTCGACGAGCGCACGCCCCGCGACCATTTCGACTCCCGTGACGAGGTCAGGCGCAGAGAAGTTGTCGAGCATGATCGTGTCGATTCCCGCCGCGAGCACGGCCTCGATCTGATCGAGCCGGTCGACCTCCACCTCGACGTGGGTCGTGTGCGACAACCTCGCCCTCATCGTCAGAAGGGCTTCTGTGACCGACAGCCCTTCGGCGAGGAGAACGGCCAGGTGGTTGTCCTTGACGAGTACGGCGTCGGAGAGCGAGAAGCGGTGGTTCCGGCCTCCCCCGGCGACGACGGCGTCGCGCTCGAGGGCGCGGAGACCCGGCGTGGTCTTCCGCGTGTCGACGATCTGCGCCCTCGTCCCCTCGGTCAGGGCGACGTAGCGCGCGGTGAGCGTGGCGATGCCGGACAGGCGCTGGAGCAGATTGAGTGCGATGCGCTCGGCCCTGAGAAGGGAACGAGCGGAGCCGCGCAGGATGAAGAGCGTGTCACCCTCGGCGAAGGCCTCGCCATCGTCGAGCCGCGCCGTCACTTCCACCAGCGGATCGACCTCGCGCGCGGTTGCCAGCACGGCCCGGCTGCCGCTGAGCACGCCCGGTTCGCGTGCGACGACGCGCGCCGTGGCCGTCGCCGAGGCGGGAATGAGGGCCTCGGAGGTGACGTCGCCCCACGGGGCATCCTCGCGGAGGGCGGAGCGGACCACCGCGGTGATGGCGTCGTCAGTGAGCATGCTGGGGAACCTCTCGCGCCCAGACAAGGGAGTGGGCGAATTCGTCGGATGGCGTCGGGAAGTCGGAGCGGAAGTGGGCCCCGCGCGATTCCTCGCGGGCAAGTGCGGCGCGCACGACGAGCCTGCCGATGTCAAGCAGGTTGGCTGTTTCCAGGTCCTGGCGGATGGCCCAGGCCGCTCCCGCGGCCGCCGCGGCCCCGGCGGCACGTGCGGCTCCCGTGGCCGGTGCTGCCCCGTGCACGTTGGCAACGCAGGAAGTCTGTGTCGCGACGGCGGCCGCTGCCAGCTCCTCGTGGGCGCGCGCCAACAGATCTCCTGATCGCTGAACGCCGGCAGCAGCCCACATCAGCTGCTGGAGCTGCTCGCGCGACATTTCACGCCCGTCAACAGCTCCCGAATCGCGGTCAGGGGGTGCGCTGAGGTCGCTGCGCCCTTCAGAAGACGGATCGTCCACGCCGATCGCCTCGACCGCCCGCCACCCGAACACCGCTGCCTCGAGAAGCGAGTTGGAGGCGAGGCGATTGGCTCCGTGGACGCCTGTCGACGCCACCTCGCCCACGGCGTAGAGCCCGGCGAGTGAGGTGCGCCCCCAGAGATCGGTGCGAACACCGCCCATGAAGTAGTGCGCGGCCGGCGTGACCGGAATAGGTTCGCGGGTCCAGTCGAGCCCGGCCGCGCGAGTCGCCGCCGTGATAGTCGGAAAGCGCGACTCGAGCGTGGCCGCCCCGATGGACGTGGCGTCGAGCAGAGCGGGCAGACCCGCCTGCCCCTTCATCATCTCAGCGATGCCCCGGGCCACGACATCGCGAGGCGCGAGCTCGGCGCGAGGGTCGACCGCGGTCATGAATCGGCGTCCATCCGCATCAAGGAGCGCGGCACCCTCACCTCGAACGGCCTCGGAGACGAGAAAACTGCCGGGGAGTGCCAGTGCGGTCGGGTGGAATTGGTAGAACTCCAGATCGTCAACCGCAGCACCCGCGCGCCATGCCGCAGCAAGGCCGTCTCCTGTCGCGCCTGCGGGGTTGGTGGTGTACTCGTAGAGCTGCCCCGCGCCACCCGTCGCCAGGACGACGACGTCGGCCAGGAGATCGACACGCGCCCCGTCGTCGAGAAGGAGCGCGGTGCCAGTGACGCGACCGTCGTCCGGATCCTGCAGGAGATCGACAACGAAGGCGTTCTCGACCACCGTGATAGCCGAGGCTCGCACCTGCTGCGTGAGCGCAGCCACGATCGCGGCCCCGGTCGCGTCTCCGCCGGCGTGCAGCACGCGCGGTCGACTGTGCGCGGCCTCGAGCCCCCGCGCCCATCCTGACCCACCACCACCGTCTCTGTTTCTGTCGAAAACGACTCCCCAGCGGACCAGATCGTGAATGCGCAGGATCCCGTCGGAGCACAGCACCCGGACTGCCTCCAGTACCGAGAGCCCCGCTCCCGCGACCAGAGTGTCGTCGGCGTGCAGCGCAGCGCTGTCGTCGTCGAAGACGGCCGCGGCGATGCCGCCCTGCGCGTAGCGGGAGTTGCTCTCGTCGAGAGCGGACTTCGTCACCAGGGTGACGTCGTGGCCGAGCGCGTCGGCGCGGAGCGCTGCTGTCAAGCCGGCCAGGCCGGATCCGGCAATCAGGATGTGGGTCATGCGCGTCTCAGACCGACACCGTGTGCCCGGGCTTCGCGGCCAGCATGCGCTCCAGGGCGAGCCTAGCGGGCTCGGCCACATCGTCGGCAACCGTGATGCGGTTGAGCACCTCGGCCGGGCGATCGGCGGTGCCGATCAGGGCCTCCAGAGCCCAGGCGATGTAGCCAGGGTGGATCCGGTACATGGTGGAGCACGGGCAGACCACCGAGTCGAGGCAGAAGATCGTGTGCTGCGGGTAGTCGGCTGCGAGGCGCTGGACGAGGTTGATCTCGGTGCCGATGGCGAACGTCGATCCTGCGGGCGCCGCCTGAATTGCCTTCACGATGA